>VGTJ01000193.1 GCA_016874775.1 Deltaproteobacteria bacterium | reverse complement strand
CCTATGTCGCTCTTAGCTCCATCGCTGCTCGCTCACAAGACCTTCTTTGCTTGCTCCCGCGGAACAAATCGGGTGTCGCTCTTTCCTCCTTCCTGCCTCTCGTGTTTCCTCTTCGTTCATCAGGCCACAGCCAACCTCGCTGTAGGCAAGCGCCAGAGTGAGACGCGGAGTTAACGCGTTTGGATTCCGGGTGACCGCCCGCCGTAACGTTTCCACCGCGAGATCGGCTTGCCCGATCAAATAGTAAGCACGCCCAAGAATTGCTGCATAGGTTGCGGAAGACGAAGGGTCCAGCGCTCTGGCCTGTCCCACCAAGTCGATAGCGCGGCGTGGTTGTCCGGTAAACGTGAGCACGTCTGCCAAGGTCGCGTAACAATCCGCGCACGTTGGATCCAGTGCCACAGCAGTTTTGCTTGCCGTCAGCGCGTGCTCATAGCGGCGTTGTAAGAGGTACACATACGCTTGCAAGATATACGCGTGAGCGAAGGTGTTGTTCGCTGCCAATCCCTTTTGCGCGAACGCCCAGGCTTTATCTAAACTGTGTGGATCGTACGTCCACAACGAACTCCATTCGGTCAGATAGGTCCACCCGACTCCCACATACGCTGCAGCATACTGCGGATCTCTGGCAATGGCTTGCTTGAACAGCCGACGCGCCTGCGTATTGGTTTCGGGTATGAAGCGTTCATAGTAATCCCATGCTCGTATGCCATATGAAGAGGCATCCGGATTGTTGCGCGAAAGCCTCCATTCACGATGGTGAGTTCTTTCGCTCCTGTGTTCACTGATCCTTCGGTCAATCGTAGCGAAGCGGTTTTGTTTCGCTGACACTGGCGAAGAAAGGGAAACGACCCTCATCATCGTGATCGTTCCCAGAATGAGAAATAATCCGAAAAGCCCGGCCACAGCACTTCTGCCATAAGCCAATTGCCTTCCCCAGGTGAAAAATTTGAGCTCAGGAAACCGGAACATCCTTGATAAGAAGGCGAAACCTACAGATTCTGGAAGTGTCTTAATGATATCTTGGGCTTGCTGTTCATGTTTGCTGATGGGAGCAACGAAACGATACCCACGCCCGTGTTGCGTTTTGATTACCTGCTGCTTTTCACCGTCATCAGCGACAGCTTTCCGCGCTTTCGCGATACACTGTGTCAGGACAGCCTCACCAACCACCACATCCGGCCATAGTGCTTCGATGAGTTCTTCTCTGGAGACAAAATGATCGTGGTGCTTCACCAAGTAGAGCAATAATTCGAACACCTTGGGTTCGAGTTTGCACGCAACACCACAACGCCGCAACTCGTAGCGTTGCTCATCGAGCGCACAATCATGAAAGGCGTAGATCATAGGACTACCCCCTACTAAGACGGGGTTGGGGGTTAGGGGTTTAGGATTGGTAAAAAAGGAAAGGGATTGAGGGCTAATAAAAAGTGTGACAGGAGCCAGGGGCTGGAGGAGGGGTGCTAACCCCCAACCCCCAGTCCCTAACCCCTAGTGACTTACATGCTGTAGAGTTCAGCTGCATTGCCACCAACGACCTTGGCAACGATGTCACTCGGTGCGCCAGTGAAATGCTCGTGGATATACTCCTTCGAGCGTGGCCACGGCGAATCGGTGTGTGGATAGTCAGACGACCACATGATCTTGCTGGTATCCAGGGTTCGGAGGTTATCGATCCAGGTATCCTCGAACTGGAAGGTCGCCCACACGTTGCTCTTCACGTATTCGCTCGGCATCTTAGTCAGTTGCACGTTCTCGAAATGGCGGAGACGATCATAGCCATGATCAAGGCGATACATGAAATGCGGCAACCAGGAGACGTCGTTTTCAGCCGAAACGATCTTCAGTTTCGGGAAGCGCTCAAACACGCCACCAAATACCATGTCAGCCAGAGTGATTTGGATTTCGTGCGGTAGGCTCATGTACGAATGGAGAATCTTGCTGAAGTCGATGCCATGCCCCTTCCGTGAAGTGAGAATATGCAACGACAACGGAAAGTTGAGGTCCTGTGCCGCAGCAAAGAACGGATCGTACTCACGGCTGCTATACGGACGATTTTCCGGCGGTGCACCCCAAATCAGCGCGCCACGGAGACCTTTCTTAGCAATCCGTTTCAGCTCGGCCACACCAGCCGGAATGTCTTCCAGGGTGATCGCACCGAGACCGATCAGCCGTTTCGGATCATAGGTCACATACTCTGCAGCCCAATCATTGAAGGCTGTAAACGCTGACGCGCGTAGTTCCGCATCTTGCAGACCAAACAGCAACATGCCCATTGAGGTGTACATAGCCTCGGCGGTCACGCCATCACGATCCTGCTCTTTCAAGCGTTCGGCTGGGTCCCACACGCTCTTCGGGGCAACTTCAAAGCCCTTCTTCGTGTGTTGCGGGAGTTCTTCTGCGCTCTTCCCTGAGCCAAAGAAGCCTGCGACTGGCACCGGGGTAATATTCTCGCACACAAAGAATTCCCCTTCTTTGCCATCGAGATTCTTGACCGTGTGTGGAGCGCGATCCTTGAATTTTTTATCCATGCGCGCAGCCCACATATCGGGTGGTTCAACGAAGTGAGAATCGCCAGAGATGATACGATATTCCATACAGTGACCCTCCTTAAACGTAGCTACTAGATAAGATTACTCGTAAGCCAAAAGCAGGGTCGTTGTCAACCCATCACGCGCCGCTGGGGAGACGAGGAAAAGTCTAGGGCGATTTCTTGGAAAAAATATCCCGCAGTCTCTGGGGGCGGGCACAGCCCGCCTTACGTGGCTTTGCCGGTTCTGGGTAGGGCAGGCTGTGCCAGTCACAACTTAAGGAAAAATCGCTGTGTTTTTAGGTGCTCCGTTGCGAGTATGGGTTCCTTCTCCCTCAGGGAGAAGGTCAGGATGAGGGAGTCGAGAAGCCAAAAGCCCTGAGTTTTCATCCCCTCACCCTAGCCCTCTCCCTGAGGGAGAGGGAATTACTGCACTGCCAACAGCTTAAGTTGTGACTGGTGGGCAGGCTGTGCCTGCCACTATCGGCAGAACATCGACATCTCAGGGATCCCCTTTTTTGGAAATCACCCTAGGAGTCGAAGAGTCTGGGAGTCAAGAGAAAGAAAGCAGCAAGAGGTACGCCGGTTTCTTCGTCAGTGAACCTCCTCCTCTTCTCTGGTTCTCAATTTCGTTCTTAGGCTTCCCTATTTTTAGACGCCTAAATCAGACCTGAGAACATTCGTACATTTTACACTCCAGACTCCACATCGTGTCATTCTGAGTGCAACGAAGAATCTCTCCGAGAGACCCTTCGTTGCACTCAGGGTGACAGCGCGAGTGTACCAATCTTTCATGGTCCGATTTAGACGCCTAGACTCCGTCCTCGACTCATTTAGAATCGCGCCCCACCCGTATGCTTCTCGTAGGCTTTGGTATCGAGAATCTTGCGTATTTCACTTATAGTGATTTCCAATTCCTCGTCTTTGGTGTAGAAGTGTGGGGCAATGCGGATACCTGCACCAGGACGGAAGTCGACGAGAATGTCACGGCGCGACAGCTCTTGTACAACTGCGGCAGCCTGAGGAACATCCACAACGACAGTGCCGCCACGCTTTTGTGGGTCTCGTGGCGAATTGACTTTCCAGTCTTGAGCATCAGCAAGTTCAATGAGTCGTGCAGTTTGGCGTAGGGATTTCGTCCGAATTCTCTCTACACCGATTTCATTGATAATCTCGTAGCCACTTTCGGCAGCATACAAAGCAGGAATCGCCGGAGAGCCATGCAGAAAACGATGAATATCATCGGCATACGTCATGTCTGGCTCGAACGCGAATGGCGCACGGTGCGCCATCCAGCCGGTTACCTGAGGCTCAAGTTTGTTGCGGAGTTTCGGGTGAACATATAAGTAGCCAGCTCCCGGCCCACCGCACAGCCATTTCACTGATCCGCCAGTGACAAAGTCGACATCCAGTTCTTTGACATTGAAGGGCACTGTGCCTGCGGACTGGTAGGTATCAAGCACGACATAGGCGCCAACTGCGTGTGCTTTGTTAATAATAGCTTTGGCGTCTTGAATATACGCACTTTTGAATAACACATGCGAGATGGGCACGAGTAGCGTTTCTTCATCAATTGCTGCCAACATCTTCTCGGTATCGATGGTGATACCATCTGCACTCTGGACCTCGACAACCGGTGCACCAGCGGCTTTGGCATGCGTCTGATACACGTACATCACCGAGGGAAAGTTCATCGCTTCGTACACGATCTTGTTGCGTTGCTGCCGTAAATCGAAGCACGAGAGAATCAGCGACTGACACACCGATACGTTCTGGTGCATTGCAACTGACCCCGGATCAGCACCAATAATCCGAGCGATTTTATCACCGGTGGTGACCGGCATTTCCCACCAGCCCTCTGCCCAGGCACGAATCCCGCGCGTCGCCCACATATCGGCATATTCATGCAGCCGATCGTATACGCGGCGCGGCATCGCACCCAACGAATGGCTAATCATATAGACCGTGCGTTCGAGAATGGGAAATTCTTTGCGATAGGCAAGTAAGTCGTCCATGTCACTCTCCTCCGGAGCAATGAAAAATTAAAAATGAAGAATGAAAGACAAAAAGGCCTTCTGTTTCTTCCCCATTTTACATTTTGCATTTTTCATTCTTCATTGATTAATGTTCGCGCTTCCCACAATTCCGGAAAAAAACGCTTATCCAACGTTCCACGCAAATACGAGGCGCCACTACTGCCGCCAGTGCCCATGCGTGCGCCAATCGTTCGTTCGACCATCTGAATGTGCCGTAGACGCCACGACACCAGGAGTTCGTCGAATTCCGTCAATCGTTCACACACATCGATCCAATCGCGGTGTCCACGTTCATCACGGTACAACGCAGCAATTCCTGATGCACGTGCGTGCGAGCATTCTTCTTCTGTCGCTTCGGCTGCACACGGTTGAACCGTGCCAAGCGCAGTCAAAGCAGCGAAGAAGACATCCCGCAACGACGGTTCACGTAGCCGTCGTTCAAGCGCGGCATGCATCTCTGGCGTAGGCTCATGGAGGCGCAGAAGCTTCTCATCCTTGAGTCCACACAGGAACTCAAGCTCACGAAACTGCTCAGATTGAAAGCCGCTGGCAGGTTTCAGCTTGTCTCGAAAGGCGAGAAAGTGTGAAGGCAGCATCGTCTCCAGAATCGTAAACTGCTGTACCAACACCCGCACGATCTCCGTACAGCGCCGTAACAGACGTGCAGCTTCGTAGACCTCATCACGCGAGCCAGGGCTTGTCGCTGCGCGCTGCAAATTGGCAACAATGGCGTCAAGCTCATGCAGTAACTGTTTGAACCACAACTCGTAGGTCTGATGCGTGATGATAAACAACAATTCATCGTGATGCGGTGGGGATGATTGAGGCTGTTGCAGGGAGATGAGTTGGGGAACGTGGAGATAGTTGCCATACGTGAGTTGAATGGAATCCAAACTTGGAGAACGTACAGTACTCATAGCCATACATTTTACCACGCAACACGCACGACGTACCACGCAACACGTACCACGCAACACGTACCACGCAACACCAGCCACGTACCACGCAACGTACAGTCCTTGCCCGACAATTTCTCCTCGACCTATAATCAGCCTCGCTTTTATAGCAGCGTACGAAGGGAGGGTCGTATGGATCTCGTCATTCGCAATGGCACGGTTGTAACACACGGTGACATCTATCAGGCCGATGTCGCCATAGACAGCGGGAAAATCAAGCAGATTGGTCAGGGGCTTGGACCAGCAGACAAGACGATTGATGCAACTGGGAAATATCTGTTCCCAGGTGGTGTAGATGTTCACACGCATGTCGATTTTGAACTACTCGGCAATCGCTCAGTCGATGACTTCTATTCCGGCACTGCTGCTGCAGCCTGTGGTGGTATAACGACTATTGTTGATTACGCTCTGCCTGAACATGGACAGTCGATCCAAGGCAGTATCGAAGCCTGGCAAAAGAAAGCCGAAGGTAAAACCATCATCGACTATGGTTTGCATCCGGTCATTCTTGAACCAACGCAAAAAATCATTGATGAAATGGCCGATGCGGCGGCTGACGGCCATACAAGTTTCAAACTGTTCATGATCGGCATGGCACGGTTCGATGAACTGGCGGCGGATTATATGAAAGTGATCGCCCGCGCTGGAAAAGTCGGTGCTGTCACCAACATTCACGCAGAAGACCAATGTCTGATCTCCTTCTTGACCCAACAACTGAATGCCGCTGGCAAATTTGGTGTGAAGTATTTCGCGGACTCACGTCCCCGTGCAGCAGAAGGTCTTGCTGTACAACGGGCAGTGACAATGGCACGCTACGCTGACGCGCCAATCTATCTTGTGCACCTTTCTTGTGAAGAAGCATTAGGCCCAATTCGCGAGGCACGATCACGTGGACAGATTATCTACGGTGAAACTCGCCCAATCTATCTGCATTTGTCACGCGAACGGTTCGATGAGCCAGATGGCGAGCGTTACCTTGGCTGGCCTCCACTCCGTGAAGCCTCACAAATGCAAGCGATGTGGGATGGTCTCCGCATGGACAATTTACAAACGGTCGCCACCGATCATTGTGGTTGGAACCTGGCACAGAAGAAGAGCGGTAAAACCGTTGACGAGTTACTACCGGGTATGTCGAACCTGGAAACGATTCTGCCCATGCTCTATTCCGAAGGCGTTGGCAAAGGCCGACTCTCGATCCACCGCTTTGTCGAAGTGATTTCTACCAATCCAGCCAAACTGTTTGGTTTATATCCGCAGAAAGGCACCATCGCAGTCGGCTCCGATGCTGACATCATTATCTTCGATCCCAAGAAAGAAGTGACGATTCGTCAGCGTGATATGCACTCACGCGCAGATTACGAGTTATACGAAGGCTTCCAGGTCACCGGCTGGCCGACCATGACTCTCTCACGTGGTGAGGTGATTGTGGAAAACGGCAAGGTGCTTGGGTCTGCAGGACGGGGACGGTTGCTACGGCGACGCAAATTTAGCCCACTCTGAGGAACTGATCGAGCAAACGGGATATCTCAAACTGAATGGGAGAAACGGGGAATCGGCGAATCGGAGGAGAAAAAAGAGGGAGGGGCGGTCACCGGTTCTCCCCGTCTCCGATTCTCCCATTCTGCTGGGAAATAAAAATCAGAAGCGACCTACTTCTTCCCTGCCCACCCTTCACTCAACGGCGTCCAAAACAGAATGTGAAACTTGCGCGAGCGGAATTTCCATTGATCTCCAACTTTCTTGTAGACGTCATCATAATAGCCTGAAGCGATCATGCTCTTGCCGTCCTGCGTCGCCCGTAGATCCAGGTAGCAATTGCCTTTCGCCCAGGTTGGGCTTTGGACCTCAAACACATGGTTGTGAATGTATGGGCGTGGGTTCAATCCGAGTCCTTCCTGATAGGCTTTGAGTAGCTCTGCGCGCCCGTTTGCTGGTGTCACTTTCCCACCCGCATCAAACTCTCCATCTTCGGTGAACAGGCTCACGATTCCTGGAACATCTTGTTTCCACACCAAGTCACAATACTTAAGCGGTAACTCACGGATCGCTTCACGGTCTTCCATCTCTTGTAAGCGTGCTTCAACACTTTTTGCCATAGCTCCTCCTTTTGCCATTTCTAGCGAGTCAGGTTTCTCAACCGGGCGGAATTATGCTGTGAGCGACTGAAGGATGTCAACCGAGCATCTCTTAGCTCTTAGCTCTTAGCTTTCCCCTCCTCCCCTTTTCTTTGTTTGCCTTGTATAAAGCTGACAGCTAATTGCTGATGGCTGACCGCTAAGAAAAGGAGTCATGTCAACCATGAAAGTCAAGCTCGCGTTCGGTCGTGAAGGCGCAGAAGTTGAAATCCCATCGCATATTCAGGCCAATATCCTGGAGCCAAAATTTGCTGCTGCCGTGCCATCTGCTGACGATGCGCTGAGTGAAGCGTTGCGCCAGCCGATAGGCTCACCGTCACTGCTTGATCTTGCTCGTGGCAAAAAGAATGCGGCAATCTCAATCTGTGACATTACCCGTCCCGCGCCGAATCGTGTTGTCTTACCGCACGTATTAGCAACCTTGGAACAGGCTGAAGTGCCACGCTCAGCCATTACCATTCTTATTGCTACAGGCTTACATCGCGCGGCAACAGAGCAAGAATTACAGACCATCGTTGGACCGGATATTCTCAGTAGCTACACCATCGTTTCGCACGATGCGCGCAATGCCGCGTCTCACAGTGACCTCGGCACGACGCGTTCTGGTACGCGAGTATTGATCGACCGACGTTTTGTCGAAAGCGACTTACATATTTCGCTCGGATTTATCGAGCCACATTTGATGCTCGGCTTTTCTGGTGGCCGCAAGCTGGTTGCACCAGGACTCGCGGGAGAGGAGACCATCAAACGTTTGCATAGTCCCTTCTTCATGCGTAACCCCAAAGTCGTCGAAGGCTCGTTTCCTGACAATCCTCTCCATCATGAGCTGTTAGAAATTGCTCAGATGGTCCGGCACGATTTTATTGTTGATGTCGCTTTAACCCACACCCGGCAGATTGCGCAAGTGTTTGCTGGTAATCCTGTTGCCGCCCATGCCAAAGGAGTTGAGTTTGTGCGCGCAACCACGCTTGCTTCGCTTGCTGAGCCAGTCGATGCGGTTATCACCACCTGTGCAGGGTATCCACTTGATCTGACGTATTATCAAGCTGTGAAAGGCGTGACCGCAGCTTCACACATCGTGAAACACGGTGGGACGATCCTCCTTGCCGCTGCTTGCCAGGAAGGACTTGGTAGTCCAGAGTTTACCAGCTTCGTCCGGCGTTTTCCTGATTCGCAAAGTTGTCTTGAGACTATGGCAAAAGAACCTGTTGTGATAGACCAATGGCAACTAGAAAAACTTGCTCTGGTTATGCAAAGAGCCCGGGTGTGGTTCTGCACGCCTGGCATTCCAGCTGAAGATCGCCGCTATTTATGGGGATCAGCATTCGAGGAACCGCAACGTGCAATAGACACACTTTGCGCAGAATTACCAAAAGACGCGACTGTTGCCGTCATCCCCGAAGGGCCGTATGTGTTTTCGCAGATTGCGAGTGCATAAACCCACCGCAGCAAACATGAAGGAGAACGAGCAAGATAGTATTCGCGCTTGTTGTCACCTTTGACTCGTCAACCGCCAGCCTACTCGCTACAGTGCTCCTGGGAGATTGTTTGGTTAATCTAGCCGCAGATTCTGTACACTAATACCGGGATGAGGCGCTCTCGCAAGTGGCCCATCTGACGCGGGCGCAACAGAGGAGTGTAAGCCCCCGGTTTCTGGCTTGGTGTCCGCCCGCTATGACCGCATTCTGGCGCAAGGCTTTGCTTTCCATGAGAGCCAACCGCCACTCGGCGCGGGCATGCCCACACACCGCGGGCGGATCCGGCGCCGCACAGGACACAGTCTGTTACTCCGTCTCCGCGATCATAAAGAGGATACTCTGCGCTTCCTCTCTGATCCCACCGTCCCATTTTCGAATAATCAAGCGGAACGCGATCTGCGCATGATGAAAGTCCGCCAGAAAATTTCCGGAGGCTTCCGCTCTGACATCGGAGCCCAGACTTTCGTCACCTTGCGCACGGTTCTCTCCCCTGCCCGCAAAGTGTTATCTTAACGTTGACGACGGTGACCGAAAGATTCAAGACGGCGGACTGGGAAAAGGCGTGGGGATTACTGGAAGTATGACAAGCGCTCTCCTGGGCGCATGATTATGCCGCTTCGCGCAGCGGGCGTGTTCCCTGTACAGCACGCCAGCGGCGTAATCCCATACGGAGATATTCAGGATCAAGCCCTAAGACGTGACAGATATTCATGAAGCTGCATAGCCAGGTGGCATCGTTTTGCATAATCCACGTTTCGGCTTCATGAAACAGGCGTTTCCCACGTCGATTGGTCGCCGTGGCATAACGCATATACGTCGCTAATCCATTCTCCAACACGGCCCAGAGAAGAGCGCACTCCGGCTGTTTATTGATACGCTCAGTCACCGCTGGAGGGGGTTCAGCAAAAGGGGCAAATTCTGGCAATTCGTGTTTCGTCATAACGTCTGTCATGTCCATCCCCGCCACCAAAGTGGAGTGCCTCGCAGATACGGCACTAGGTAAAAAGTAAAGGGTTAGACGTGACTCGACACGAAAGAATTCACCGAAAGAAGAGGGAGGTCCCTCTATCCTTCCCCGCGTAATCGTCGTTCGATGTCTTTCAACTGAGTCGCTTCTGCCAAAGCGACTACCCTATCTCCAGCCTCAAGTTTCTCATCCGCGGCTGGATTAAAGAGCATCTTCCCAGAGGTACGCTTGATGGCAACGATAATAATCCCCGGTTGTTCGGTGAGTCCCGAGGAGCGGAGCGTCCCGCCTACGCATGAAGAAACAGAAGCAACGGCCACTTCTTCCATTTGTAATTCGAGGCTTTGGGTGATTTTGAGAAAAGAAGATACCCAAAGCCGAGCGAGTGAGGTACGATAGCGGAGAGACAGATAACGTAGGGAGAGGTGGAGGGGCTAGGGTGTTCAGGAAAGATTTCACCAGTCCAAGTGCTCAACAAATTAGTGGGCAACAGATTGCCGATTTGCGCTTAGCCGCAGCGCAGATGCGCGGTGCCAAGCGCCGTGCCTTTCAGGCCG
>VGTJ01000192.1 GCA_016874775.1 Deltaproteobacteria bacterium | reverse complement strand
GGGCGGCGCGGGCACAGCGCAATCACTTAGCATGTTGTTATCATGCGTGGGTATCCTTGAAAGTGAAAGCTCAAGAACTGGGCCAGACCCTGTATGCCGTGCGGGAGAGTTTGTTTAGTCATTACCTTCGCGCTGAACTACAAAACCCTCATGTCACGGCTTGTTAAGGTCCAAAGCGTAAGTCCTGTCTCATTATGGTCAACGTTACTACCACCACAGTCGAACCCATCGACCTTCCAGTGTCAGAAACTCCGTGGCAAGAGTTCTGGCGTATCTTTCGGAAAGATCACCTGGCAATGGCAGGCTTGATCGTGCTGGGTCTTTTGCTGATTGCTGCCCTGGCTGGGAAAGCGCTGACCGAATGGATGGTGGTATTTGATCCCGCAACTGTTCGTTTACCCGATAAGTTCCAAGCGCCACTGACTGCGGCTTCGGCACAAATTCCGGTTGCTGATCGTCCCATGTTCGGTCTCTACTTATTGGGAACTGATGAGCTTGGCCGCGATGTGTTTGCGCGCATCCTGCAAGGCTCGTTCGTCTCGCTCTCAATCGGCTTTATCGCTGTTGGGCTTTCGATGTTGATTGGTATCTCTTTAGGTGGACTCGCGGGTTTTTACGGCAACATAAAACTGGGAGTGATTTCAGTTGATACATTAATCATGCGCTTCACCGACATCATGTTGTGCTTTCCCACATTTTTCCTGATTCTCACGGTTGTCGCACTTTTACCGCCGAGTATTTACAACATCATGATTGTGATCGGTCTCACCAGTTGGATGGGAACCGCTCGCCTCGTGCGTGCTGAGTTCCTCGCTTTGCGCGAGCAAGATTTTGTCGTTGCTGCCCAAGCCCTTGGTCTACCAGAACGACGCATTATCTTTCGTCATATGGTGCCAAACGCTATCGCGCCGGTTCTCGTGTCGGCAACGATCGGCGTCGCTTCAGCGATTCTCACTGAATCAGGACTGAGCTTCCTGGGATTTGGGGTTCGCCCTCCGTACGCCACCTGGGGAAATATTCTCTCGGATGGGAAGGATTTTATCTTTGATGCGCCGTGGCTGTTCTTCATTCCAGGCTTTGCCATTCTCATCGTAGTATTAGCATTCAATCTGGTGGGCGAAGGGCTGCGAGAAGCGCTCAACCCCAAGCTGCGGAGGCGATAACCGTGCCAGGGAATGAGTCGCTGTTAGATATTCACAACCTGTCAGTCTCTTTCTTCACTGACAAGGGCGAAGTGCCAGCCGTCAGAGATGTCAGTCTCAGCCTTGCTGCCGGACAAACATTGGCTTTGGTCGGCGAATCTGGCTGTGGCAAATCGACCGTTGCCCTCGCGATCATGCGCTTGATCAGCCCTCCAGGACGGATTGTGCATGGGCAGATGCAATTCAAAGGGCGTGACCTGGCAACACTTACCGAGCCTGAATTACGCACCATTCGCGGCAAATCGATCAGCATGATTTTCCAAGAACCGATGACCTCGCTCAACCCGGTATTTACGGTTGGTGATCAGATTGGTGAGGTGCTGCAAACTCATCGGCAGCTAGCAGAGCGTGAGGTACATCTCGAAGTGCTACGTTTACTGGAAAAAGTTGGCATTCCTTCTCCTGCACAGCGTATTGAACAGTATCCACACGAACTGTCGGGTGGAATGAAACAGCGGGTCATGATCGCTATGGCATTGGCATGTCAACCAGATCTCCTTATAGCCGACGAGCCGACGACAGCACTCGACGTGACTATTCAAGCGCAGATTCTTGAGCTGTTACAGTCGTTACAAGAAGAAATGCAAATGGCGATTCTCCTAATCACACACAACCTCGGGGTCGTAGCGCAATTCGCCAACGATGTGCAGGTAATGTACGCGGGCAAGACGGTCGAACAAGCAGACGTGCGAACATTATTTAAGAATCCGCTTCATCCGTATACGAAAGCACTGCTTCACGCCTTACCGCGCCCAGGGCATCGTGCTGAACGATTAGCATCCATCCCAGGGACTGTCCCATCGCCTCTGGTTTACCCGACTGGCTGTGCTTTTGCTCCCCGCTGCCCACAGGCACTCGATTTTTGCATTAACCGTCAACCGACCTTGAAACCGATCGAGAACGGACACGCGGTGGAGTGCTGGCTGTATGAATAGGGGGTAGGGGTTAGGGGTTGAGGATTAGCGAGAAGGGAACTGAAAAACTCTTTGATGTCTAGGACACTGGTATCAAAGTCGCCAAACAAGGCTTATAGGAATCGTTACATACAATGGCAAACCAACCCCCAACCCCTAACCCCCAACCCCTAGTTCAAGTGCGGAACCTCAAAAAACACTTCCCAGTACGCAGCGGTGTCTTCTCGCGTATTTCTGGCTGGGTCAAAGCAGTTGATGACGTGTCTTTTATTGTTCAGTCAGGGGAGACGTTAGCCTTGGTTGGTGAATCTGGTTGCGGCAAGACGACTGTTGGACGTTCGATCCTGCGTCTGATTGAACCGACGAGTGGTGAGGTGCACTTTGCTGGCGAAGATGTCTTGAAGATGGGTACCGCGCAGCTTCGACAAAAGCGCCGCCATATGCAGATGATCTTCCAAGACCCCTACAGTTCACTCAATCCCCGTATGACGGTCGGCGCGATTATTGGCGAGCCGTTGCGAGTCCACGGTCTCGCCAATGGCACAAACCTTGATCGTCAAGTCCATAGCCTCCTGGAGCGCGTCGGACTATCTTCCAGTTATGCCTCGCGGTACCCGCATGAATTTTCTGGTGGGCAGCGGCAGCGCATTGGCATCGCACGGGCTTTGGCCTTGAATCCACAATTTATTGTCTGTGATGAGCCGGTGTCCGCCTTGGATGTCTCAATTCAAGCGCAAATTTTGAACTTGCTAGAAGACCTGCAACAAGAGTTTGGCTTGTCGTATTTGTTTGTTTCGCATGATCTCAACGTTGTCGAGCATATCGCCGACCGCGTTGCGGTCATGTATCTCGGCAAGATCGTCGAGATCGCTCCTGTCGATAAACTGTTTCGTAATCCCCAGCATCCGTACACTGTTGCGCTCATGTCCGCGAATCCTGTCCCCGATCCAACTATCCGCACGAAACGGCAAGTGCTCACCGGTGACGTTCCTTCTGCCCTGAATCCACCAACCGGGTGTCCCTTCCATACCCGCTGTCCGCGCGTGATGGAAACATGCAAAACCGTCATGCCGCAAGCAACGCAAACAGGCGAGGAGAAAGAAACTCATACGGTGTGGTGTCATTTGTATAGTGAAACTGCAAACACTGAGGTGTAAAGTCCTCCCCAGTGAGGCGATTATGAGACGCATGTTCAACCCACCCCATCCAGGTGAAGTGCTCAAGGACGGAGTATTCGAGGGCGGAGGAATCTCGGTAACAGATGCCGTGCGACAGCTCGGCATATCGCGTGTGCAGTTATCACGCTTGCTCAATGGCCGGGCCGGAATATCGGCGGACATGGCTATCCGACTGGCGATGTGGTTGGGAGGTAGCCCCAAATCCTGGCTACGGATGCAAATAGACTATGACCTGTGGCAGAGTCAACAACGTGGACGTCCGGTAGTAAAAAGGCTCAAGCGCACAGCGTCATGAGATTAACCGAGAGGAACCGGACATGATATGATAGCGCGTACATAGTGCACGAGTTGATGAGATAGTGTCACTACTATAGGGGGAGTATATACCCGTGCCAAAACGCGTCAGTCATAAAACTGGGAGTGAACTTTTCATTGTTGATAATAGCGATGAAGACTGGAAGGTGGTTCGCTATCTTCATGACTGGTGTCAGCTTTCCAAATCGATTGATATAGCAACTGGCTATTTTGAAGTTGGGTCCCTCCTTGCGCTCAAAGAGGAATGGCAGAAAGTCGATAACATTCGGATCTTGATGGGCGACGAGGTTTCTCTTCGAACCAAGAATACTTTCGTCGCTGGCCTCACAAAGGTGACAAACCGCCTTGACTCTAGTCTGGAACTAGAAAAACAAAAGAATGATTTCCTTGTTGGGGTGCCTGCTATTGTCGAGGCTATCCGCTCCGGGAAGATTCAGTGCCGGGTCTATCGTAAAGACAAGTTTCACGCCAAAGCGTACATTACGCACGCTCGACTTGAGGTCATAGGCTCTAGCGCACTCGTAGGATCGTCTAACTTTACCTGTCCGGGTCTCACCGAGAATATAGAACTCAATGTGCAGATCACAGGACAACCTGTGAACGTTCTGCAAGAATGGTACGAAGATCATTGGGGTGAAGCAGAAGACGTTACCCCGGATATCCTCCGCACGATAGAGCGTCATACCCGTGAATATTCACCCTTCGAGGTGTACGCTAAAGCGCTCCATGAATTCTTCCGTGGCCATGAGCTGACGGCAAGCGAATGGGAGCAGCATGGCGGCTCCAAAATCTATCCAATCCTTGATCAGTATCAACGAGAGGGTTACCACGCCCTGATGAAAATTGCGAACCGCTACAATGGGGCGTTTCTCTGCGATGGTGTGGGACTTGGTAAGACCTTCGTCGGCTTAATGCTGATAGAGCGGCTCGTTGCATATGATCGCAAACGTGTTGCGCTCTTCGTTCCCAAAGGGGCGCGTAAGCCTGTGTGGGAAAAAGAGTTGCGGAGATACCTGCCTCACCTTTTTGGTGACTTTAGCAACGTGGTCGTTTTCAATCACACCGATCTTCTGCGTGGCGGAGAGTTCCCTGACCGGCTCGAACGCATCCGAGAGATGGCGGACGTCATTGTCATCGATGAAGCGCACCATTTTCGTAATACCGGCGTGCGCGGGGAAGCAGGAGAGCGACAATCCCGCTACTGGCAACTGTATGACATCGCCGAAGGAAAGGCGATGTTCCTGTTGACTGCTACTCCGGTGAACAACCGCCTGACCGACCTTCAGCATATGATGGAACTATTCTCCCGGCGTCAGGCTGACTATTTCAAGGACGCTCCTTTAGGCATTCATTCGCTACCCGGCCATTTCCGTAAGATGGAGAAAGAATTGGAGCGACTTATCTTCCAGCAAAATCATTCACTGAACGGGGTAGAAATCAATCTTGCCGAGGCCGAGCAGGTGCTGGTGAATGACGCGCTTTTCCGCTCCTTAGTCGTTCAGCGCAGTCGCGCTTACGTGAAAAAGAGTCAACTACAACATGGTGGTTCCCTCGCGATGTTCCCTCAACGCGAAGATCCCAAGGTCGCTGAATACTCAGTCAAAAGGACCTACGGTCGGCTCCTATCGATGTTGGAAGCCGCGTTCTCGAAGGAAAAGCCGTTATTTTCTCTGGCGATCTACTATCCGCTTGCGTATTACAAGGGCTCGGACTCATCGATTAACCCTTTGGAAGAAGGACGGCAACGAGAGGTAGTCGGCCTCATCCGCACACAATTCTTGAAGCGATTTGAAAGCTCAGCGCAGTCGTTCGATATGTCTTGCCAGGCGCTCCTCCTCAAGCTCCTGGCTTGGGTCACTAAGCATAGTCAGACCGAGGCTGAAAAGCAGCGATTGGACCGTTGGACTCGTCAACACAAGGAAGTGATCGACTATGTCCGAGAAAAACAGAGTGAATTCCGAGAAGTTGAAGGAGAGTGGGACGAAGAAGATGTCATCCCCGAGGAACTACTCGAATCCATAGAGGCGCTCAACCGTAACGAGTTCAAGGTCGAGGAAATCCTTGCGGAAACTTTCCTGGACCTTGATCAATTGGCAGAATTCCTCGACGAGCTGAAGAAGTTCAAGCCATCGCACGACGACAAACTTAAGGCGCTCATCAAACTACTGAAAACCGATCCAGTTCTCAAAAAGCATAAGGTTCTGATCTTCACCGAATTCATGGACACTGCGCGTTACCTCAAACAGCAATTAATAAACGCTAGTATCACTGGCATTGATGAAGTTGACAGCCAGGTGAACCGAGACCGGGGGGACATCATTCGTCAATTTGCCCCGTATTATAACGGAACATCGAGCACCCTGCTTGCGGAGGAAGGACTGGCTGAAACCCGTGTCCTCATCTCGACAGATGTGCTTTCGGAAGGGTTGAATCTGCAGGACGCTACTCGGCTTATTAACTATGAGTTACATTGGAACCCTGTCCGCCTGATGCAACGGATTGGTCGTGTGGACCGAAGGATGAACCCGGAAATCGAAGCCCGGATTCTTGCTGATCATCCTGATCAAAAACCCTTACGAGGTCGAGTTGCATACTGGAACTTTTTACCGCCAGACGAACTCGATGAGTTACTGAGACTGTACCAGCGGGTCTCACATAAGACATTACGTATTTCCAAAACCTTCGGCATCGAAGGAAAGAAACTCCTCTCGCCTCAGGATGATTATGAAGCATTGAAAGACTTCATCGAAGCTTACGAGGGCACAACTTCACCGTCCGAGGATATGCACTTGGAATACCAGCAACTCTTGAACGACTACCCAGACTTGCCAGCGAGACTCGATGCACTTCCAGGACGAGTGTTCAGTGGTAAACCTCATCCTGCCGCAAACACGCAAGCCGTGTTCTTTTGTTTCGCGCTTCCCGCTCCGGGAGCCAGAGTGCAAGACGAAGAGCGAGCCGACGCAAGCGTGTGGACCGAAGAAGCTGGCAGCGTGAAGTGGTATCTCTATGATCTTGCGACCGGCAAGATTGCCGATGAACCAACAGAGGTTATTGGCTTGATTCGCAGCACGCCAGAGACACCGCGTAAACACGACATGCCGAACGAGACACTGTCTGACATCCGGGCAAAATTGGAGAAGCACATCAAGAACACGTACCTGAAGCAGGTCCAGGCTCCGATTGGGGTGAAACCGATTCTTCGAGCATGGATGGAACTCAGCTAAAGGGGGCTGTTGTGAGCACTGTCGATCTCGCACGTCTTCGCTCTATCAAGACTTTTCCGTCACTCGTCAAATACCTGCATGATGAACTCGAATGGCCAATTGACACTGATTATTGCGATGACCTCACTTTCGAATACGAACCTGAGGAACTTGGCTTGAAGGAGGAGTACACTAAAAAGATCGGTGATAGCAAGATCAAACAGCTTCGGCCTTTGGTGATGAATCAACCTGGGCTATTTTCTTTATCGATTTCAAACCTAAACGACTGCCTATTGTTGCTCTGCGTAAGATTCTCGGCAATTTGGTCGTACGGAAACGCGACTCGGCCAACAAATCGGAACGCACAGCGTGGGACAAGCACGACCTGCTTTTCATTTCGGCGTTCGGCGAAGAAGGCGACCGTCAGATCACACTTGCGCATTTTTCAGAAGGAGCGAATAGCCGCGATCTCCCTACCCTCAAAGTCCTCGGCTGGGATGAACTCGACACGCACCTCAATCTCCAGCATGTTAACCATCAGTTACACCAGTGGCTACGCTGGCCAGACGACACCAAAGATCTGGAAGCTTGGCGTCGGCAGTGGTCGTCCGCGTTCACATTGCGACCTCGCGAGGTAATTTCTACAGCTCGGGACCTTGCTGTCCGGTTAGCTGTACTTGCCCAGTCGATTCGTCAGAAGGCAAAACAGGTACTCGACATCGAAACAGAGCAGGGCCAGTTACGAAAGCTCTACACCGCATTTCAGGAGTCCCTGATCCACGACCTGGACGAAGACGACTTCGCCGACATGTACGCTCAGACAATTACCTATGGGCTGTTTTCCGCAGCCGTTTCCCGCACCACGCCCGACGCTGAGGTTGTAGTTCTTGCTGAACACTTGGTCGACGTAGTGCCACCTACGAATCCCTTCCTGCGAGAGATGCTATCCACGTTTCTCACGGTCGGCGGACGACGAGGCAAGCTCGACTTCGACGAGTTAGGTATTCAGGAAGTCATCGGAGTGCTGAACAGCCCTGATACGAACTTGAACGCCGTGCTGCGCAATTTCGGCGACCTCCGCCGCGGGGAAGATCCGGTCATTCACTTCTACGAAGACTTCCTTAAGCAATACGACAAGAAGCGCAAAGTTGAACGCGGCGTTTTCTACACGCCGCAACCCGTCGTCTCTTATATCGTCCGCAGTGTCCACGAACTCCTGCAAACTGAGTTCGGTCTCGAAGACGGTCTCGCCCCTATCATCACTTGGAGTGAAATGCTCAAGCGTCATCCTGATTTGAAACTTCCACTCCTCACCGACGAACCTGGAGAAAAGCGCACTATTAACCCTGATGAACCTTTCGTCCAAGTTCTCGATCCGGCCACCGGTACCGCCACTTTCCTCGTTGAAGTTATTGACGTTATTCACCGCACTCTTACTGCAAAATGGAATAGCCAAGGGCTTACCACAGCACAGCAACATGCTGCGTGGAACGCCTATGTACCGGAACACCTTCTTCCGCGCCTGTACGGCTATGAGCTAATGATGGCTCCCTATGCCATCGCACATATTAAGATTGGCCTCAAGCTCGCCGAGACCGGCTACCGCTTTGGCAGCAAAGAACGTGCACACATCTATCTCACCAACGCACTAGAGCCAAAAGTAAAGCAGCTCCCACAAATTGGCTTCGACGCCCTGGCCCACGAAGCCGCTGCCGTCAATGAAGTCAAATGGTACAAACGCTTTACCGTGGTCATTGGGAACCCGCCGTATTCAGTAACCAGCGCCAACTTCAACCCGTTCATTGATGCGCTAATGGCCGACTACAAGAAGCACGTTCGCGGCGAGCAAGGTCTAGTGGCTCTCGCAGATGACTATCTAAAATTCATCCGCCTCAGTCAGCACTTATTGGAAGCGCCGAACTGCGGTGTTTGGGGAATGATTACCAACCATGGATATCTGAAAGGTGTAATTCACCGTGGGGTTCGGAAGGAGCTGCTCAGCCAGTTCAATTCAATGTTCCTCCTCGATCTCCACGGCGACTCGAACATCGGCGAACAAAGTCCAGCGGGAAAAAGCAATGAAAACGTCTTCGACATTCAGCAGGGCGTTGCTGTCTCCATTGGGTTTTGCTCCGTGGCCAAAAATTCGGCCAATGCAGTTCGCCACAGTGATCTTTGGGGCAACCGAAACGAGAAATACGATGACCTAGCGCTGCACCCAATCTCGCATCGGAAATGGACCGACATACGTCCCAGCGACCCACGGTATTTCTTGGTTCCATTCAATGATTCAAACTTGATCGAGTACCAAGATTGTCCGTCGCTTGACGATTTTATGGCTGTCAACTCGTGCGGGGTGAAAACCCATCGGGACGGCATTGTCATTGATTACGACAAGAAGACGTTGATCGCCCGAATGGCTGACATTGCCTCTGAGCGTAATTTAGACCTCTTGCGAAAGCGCTATGGCATCGCCGATACCCCTCATTGGAAACTCACAGTCGCTCAATCCAAAATCAAGGCGGACGAGGTTCCAAACTTCATCCAGCGCCTCACTTACCGGCCATTTGACCACCGTTGGATTTATTACAACCCAGCGATAATCGAAAAGGGCGATTCCAAGTATCCAACGCTCCGCCACATGCTGCATCGCAATGTCGCCCTACTTACCGCCCGCATCCAAGCCACTGGCGTTTTCGATGCAGTGTTCGTCTCGAAGTTTCTCGTCGAAATGAAGACCGCCGAGTCTTCGCGAAGCTGCACAGTTTTCCCACTCTACCTCGCAGACGATCGGGATTCTCGACAAGCGGAGCTTTCTGGGAATGGACTTAGGCCCAATTTCAATTCGAAGGTATTGCTTTCATGGGCGCAAAAGCTTGGTGTTAAGACAAAAGGTGATTTTGGTTTTCCCGCTAGTCTGACACCCGAAGACATTTTCCACTACGCCTACGCGGTGTTTCACAGTCCTGACTACCGGCGTCGCTACGCGGAGTTTCTAAAGATCGATTTCCCACGGCTGCCGTTGACGTCGAGCGTTGACCTTTTCCGCGAGTTGGCCCACCTCGGCGGTGAACTTGGGTCCCTGCATCTGATGGAATCGCCTAAACTCAATAAACACCTTACGAAGTTTGTTGGGAGCGAAAAACCCGAAGTCGAAAAAGTCTCATGGTCTGATGACACCGTGTGGCTCGATAAGGCGCAAACCACGGGCTTTGTTGGTGTGCCAGAGGATGTCTGGAACTTCCGCATCGGCGGCTATCAGGTTTGCGAGAAATGGCTGAAGGACCGTAAAGGCCGCATCATCTCGAAGGATGACATCACCCACTACCACAAAATCGTTGTCGCTCTTGCAGAAACAATTCGACTCATGCGGGAGATTGACGAAGTAATCGACAAACACGGCGGCTGGCCGTTGAGATGAGTTAACCGTGAGTGACTTATTCGACAACGCTCCACCACCAGAGCTAAGCTCACTTGAAGTGCAGTGGCTGTTCGTTGACGAAGCCGGAGATCCCACGCTTTTTCATCGTTCCGGTAAGCCCATCGTCGATACGCCTGGCTGCTCACGTTTCTTCATCATCGGCAAACTGGAGGTGGAGGAGCCTGTCTCTCTTGCAAAGGCGCTCACCGATCTGCGGCAGGAATTGCTCGCAGACCCCTACTTTGCTGGAGTCGAATCCTTTCGTCCCGAACGGGAAAAAACTGCATTGCTGTTCCATGCGAAGGACGACCTACCGGAGGTTCGATATCGCGTCTTCAATCTTCTTCGTTCCGCTGGGAAGACGCTGCGATTCCATGCCGTAATTTGCGACAAGCTCGCCTTAGGCGGTGGCAGGAAACAACTTACCGCAATAGTGATTGACCGGAGTGGAGAGCCTCTGCACAAGAGCAGGGATGAGAGACGAGACCATTGTGTGCTGGCTTCGGTCTAAGTATCGAAGTCTGGTCGAAGAGCTGGATGAACGCGGGCGAC
>VGTJ01000191.1 GCA_016874775.1 Deltaproteobacteria bacterium | reverse complement strand
CCTATGTCGCTCTTAGCTCCATCGCTGCTCGCTCACAAGACCTTCTTTGCTTGCTCCCGCGGAACAAATCGGGTGTCGCTCTTTCCTCCTTCCTGCCTCTCGTGTTTCCTCTTCGTTCATCAGGCCACGTAAGCCCACCAGCTTGCGTTGCTATCTGCACTCAGAACGGCAAGCAACTGAGCGTGCAGTGACAGGATCGTGGGGGGACACTGAAACGGCAGCATACTTGTCTTCTCTTCCTCACGTGCATCCCTTTACCCATCAGCCCCCCGCATTGAGAGACACACGTAGTGCTACGCGACGTAATTTTTCTGACTCATCCTTCGGTCAAACTACCAAGATTCTTTAAGGAATGAAAATCTGCCGTTCGATAGAGAGTGTACTGCCCTAACTTAATTCCCGACTCGAATAGCCGAGAATTCGGCGCGCAATAATGAGCAGATTAATCTGCTGCGTGCCTTCGAAAATGTCGTTGATCTTGGCATCGCGCATCCACTTCTCGAGTAGTATTTTCCGCGAGTACCCGAGTGGGCCTAGCAGTTCGACTGCTTTCTGCGTTACTCGTGTGACTACAAGTCCAGCTTTGGCTTTTGCAATAGAGGCTTCCAGGTTATTCCGCATGCCTTGGTCAATCATCCAAGCGGCTCGCCAAGTGAGCAAGCGTGCGGCTTGCAAGTCAGCTTCCATGTCCATGAAGTCTCGTTCGATAGTGGTGAGCTTAGTTGGTGGGACATGATAGCGAATGGTGATGCCTTCTTTCTCGAAACTCTCGCGAACGAAGTCGACCGCAGCGCGTGCAATCCCTAGTGCACTTGCGGCGACCAGCGGCCGCGTGGCGTCG
Organism: Deltaproteobacteria bacterium; assembly: GCA_016874775.1. Lineage (NCBI taxonomy): Bacteria > Pseudomonadati > Myxococcota > Myxococcia > Deltaproteobacteria bacterium. The sequence continues at coordinate 10,022 of VGTJ01000191.1, read as the reverse complement.
AAGGTGGCCATGACCCCTTTAAACCCTTCGGTTGTCTGCTGAACTTCGGCGCTCCCCAAAATGTTATCAAGCGGGATGCGACAATCTTCAAAGACCAGCATGGCAGTGTCGGATGCGCGAATCCCCATTTTGTTCTCAACTTTGGTGACGGTCATTCCAGGGGTGTGGTGCTCAACCACAAACGCTTTTATCCCCGCACGCCCCGCAGCTTTATCGACTGTCGCCCAAACCACGACAAACCCTTCTGATTTTTCCACTGCCATGTGCCCGCTGGTGCAGAAGATTTTTGTACCATTGAGGACCCAGTGGTCACCGTCTCGGACCGCGGTCGTTGTGATTGCTGCTGAGTCCGAGCCACAGCCTGGTTCGGTGATGGCCATCGCACCCCACTTCGGGTCACCATCGCGGAATCGTGCGAGGAAACGTTCTTTTTGTTCGGGAGTGCCAGCCGCCATGACCGCTGCACCACCAAGCCCAGAGTTCGGGATACTCAGATACAGTCCTGCATCTCCCCACGACAGTTCTTCGATGAGGATCGCAGCGCGGAGGGTACGCTCGGCGGGCTTTCGTCCTTCTTTGGATGGGCTCTTTTCGTTGTCGCCGAAACTGATCATGTTTTTCGAGCCATTCCACATCATCGTCAACCATTCCACTGGCTTCTCGTGTTCACGTTCATCGTATTCACGAGAAATCGGTCGCATGGTCTGATCCGCCACTATATGAATCATTTGCTGTGTATTCTGAATTTCCGGAGAAAGAGTGAAGTCGATCATCATACCCTCCCAGTGAGCTTGCAGCGGTTAGCTCTCAGCTTTCAGCGAGTCCTGTCATTTCAGTGCTGGTCTTTTTTGTCTGGTTGACGGCTGAGCTCTGATAGCTAAAGACTACTTCTTACACCATCGCCATTCCTTCAAACGTGGCAAACCCTCGCGCATTACGCAGCCATAGTTCAACGAAGTGATCTCGAATATACCCGTGTCCACCTAAGACTTGCAGGGCATTGTCTGTCACTTTGAGTACCATGTTGGCAGCGTAGTTCTTCGCTAAACATGCTTCGCGGGTAGCGGCGGAGAGCTGACCGGTTGGGATATCCTGACCGGCATCAATTTTCCACGCGGCTTCCCATGCTAACAACCGGGCTGCATCAATCTCGACGGCCATCTCCGCCAACATAAAAGCAACGGCTTGCTTCTGAGCGATCGCTGAACCAAATGCACGTCGCTCCTTGGCATAGGCTGTCGCGTATTCAAACGCTGCACGGGCGACACCCACCGCCAGCGAGGCAAGGGCAACGCGAGCGCGATTCAAGAGCGGAGAAAGACTGCCGACCAGACGAGCACTCGCGGGGACGCGGCAGTTCTCTAGGGTAAGTTCGTAGGTCGCGATGGCTTTGAGTCCCATGTTTTTCTCACGTTCGTGGATCGTGAGTCCCGGAGTTCCGTGCGGAACCAAGACGGCAGTCATTCCTTGTCCGTCACGAGCATACACGAGGATATGTCGTGCCTCGGCAGCGAGAGGAACGAGGCACTTCGTGCCATTCAGGACAATCTCTCCCTGATCAATTGCTGCGGTGGTTGCCAGTTCGTTGATGTCAAACGCAAACCGCGGCTCGACGACGGCTGCGGTTCCTGCCAGGAACTCACTGTCTGTGTACTCGCGGAGGATTCGTTGTTGGGTTTCATTTCCCAAGGTCAGGAGCGGTTGTATGAGCAGACGTGGTGCAAGCGCGTGCAAGGCAATTGACAGGTCTCCCCACGCAAGTTCTTCACAGACCAGCGAACTGGTAATGGCTGACGGGGGTTCGCCGCTGCCGCCGAAGGCTTCGGGAATCGTGCTCTGAATGAGACCGAGTTCCCATACTTGTTGAATCAGAGACGCTGGAATCTGTCCGCTTTCGTCCGCTTCTCTCGCGACGGGGCGAATCTGCTCGCGTGCGAACGTTGCAACGGTGTCGCGGATGAGCTGCTGTTCTTCGGTTGGCTGAAACCCTGCCATAGTGAAAATCTCCTTTTGTAACCGTAGCGAATCTTTGAGGGCGCAGTCTAGTACGACCGTCCTTCAGATTCAGGAAATACGCTTTTCTCGCCAGGCACAGCGTGGTAGGCTGCCTTCCCGCTACAGGGGAAAAAAGAATGAAAGCGCTACTCTGGCTTTTGTGTATCCTCAATAGTGCTAACGGCGTATGGATGCTCATCGCTCCTGAATCTTGGTACACAGATCTACCAGCGGCGGTTCCTGACACCGGACCTCTTAATGTGCATTTCATTCGTGATATCGGTGTGACCTTTACGATTTTGGGAGTTGGGTTCGGCTGGTGCGCGATGAATCTTGAGCGCTGTTATCCTGTCTATGTGGGTCTGACAGCTTGGGTGGTGGGGCACGCGTTACTCCACGTCGTTGACATTCTCACTGGTCGTTTGCCCTCGACCCATTGGGGTATTGATGCCTCTCTTGTGTTTCTTCCCGCCCTACTCTTGTTGGTGTTGGCCCTGCCGCCAGTGTGGCAATCGATCCTGAGGAGACACCGGTTGGTGTTCTAAGGGGAGTGTATGGATTTTACTTTTACTCCAGAACAAGAAGCTTTTCGCGTTCATTTGCGCGGGTGGCTCGAACGCAATAAGGCCGAAGTGTTTGGCCATGATAGTGATCCAATAGCCGATCGTGAAGAAAATGATGAGGCACGCTGGCAAAAGATGTTGGAATGGCACCGGCGGTTGCATGCTGCTGGCTATGTTGCGTTGCACTGGCCGAAAGAGTGGGGTGGTGGCGGGGCGAGTCTCGTCGCACAGGTGATCTATCAAGATGAAGTGTTACGCTTAGGCTTGCCCCTCTATGGCGCCAATCAACTCGCGCTTGACCGGATTGGCTTCACCTTGATGGGGTTCGGAACCGACGAACAAAAGCACCGCTTTCTGCCCAAGATGCTTACTGCTGAGGAAATCTGGTGTCAGGGATATTCAGAGCCCGGTGCCGGCTCTGACTTGGCCGGACTGCAAACTCGAGCGGTGCTTGATGGCGATGACTTCGTGATCAACGGCCAAAAGGTATGGACCAGTCTGGCGCATCGTGCGCAGTGGCAAGTGTTACTGGTGCGCACCGGTCCCGATGCGCCGAAACATCGTGGCATATCCTATCTGTTAGTGGATATGAAAACTCCCGGTATTACGGTTCGCCCCTTGGTGCAAATCACAGGCGATTCCGACTTTAACGAAGTCTTTTATGACAACGTACGTGTGCCACGAAAAAATTTGGTCGGTGATCTCAATCAAGGATGGCAGGTATCGATCGCAACATTGATGTATGAGCGCGTCTCGGGTGGGACACGACATCCAGTGGAAAAAACTATCACCGAATTAGTTGAGGTGTCGAAATCGGTTCAGTTCGAAGGAATGCCTGCTGCGCGACATCCGTACGTGCGGCAGAGGCTCGCACAGTTTGCTAGTGAGTCGTTGTGCTTGCGTTTGAGTCGCTACCGTTCGCTGACCGCACAGCTTAACGGGAAAGTGCCGGGACCAGAAAGCTCGTTCGGCAAATTGCATGCGACTGAACTCAACTTGCGTGTTGCGATGTTTGCTGAGGAACTGCTCGGTCCATATTCGCAGCTCGAACGGAACTCCGCTGGGGCGGTAGAAAATGGTCGCTGGCTCCATCGCGCGCTGCGTGCACGCGGGCTCACCATTGCTGCTGGCTCAAGTGAGATCCAACACAACATTATCGGCGAGCGGGTGTTGAAGCTACCGAAGGGGTAGGGGAGTTCACGGGAAGACCGAGGTGCACGACTGTGCCCCCTTGCAAGTTAGGGTATCACTGTCGAACTGATCTCATTGTTGGTTTCGTCACGTTCGCTGACGCTATTCGCTGCGTCGATGACCGCAATAATGAACCCTCCAGTGGCTGTCTGCCCGCCTGGGAGTGTCACACTGAGTTTTCTTCTTTTGCTTTTTCCGGCTTTGACAGCGCTGGTTGTCGTACTACTGAGCAGGGTATCACTCGACTCGAAGATCGTGTTCGGCGAAAAGTAAAATTGGACAGAGGTGCTTGGAGCATTTTGGTTTCCTTGACTCTGCACGACGAACGAGCCTTTCAGCTTACATCTCAGTGCGGCGCCGTTGCCCTTACAGCTCTGCGAGACACTTTGCCAAAAGCCGGTGAAGTCCGGTGCGTTGGCTGGAGGCGAAGGCGACCCCGTAGACACGCTAGTGACGGCAGTGGCGACATTATTGCCGGAACCGGGATCAGGTTCACTTCCTGACACTGACACCGTCAAACTCAACCCGCCCGGATTCGTGGGTTTGAGCACCAAGGTGACTGTGGCAGTCGCACGTGGGTCCAGTCTACTCATTTGGCAATTGACGGGCGTCGTGCCACTGCAGGTGCCCTGTGATGTGGATGCCGATACAAATGACACCCCTTCCGGTAACGACGCATTCAGTTGGACATTTTCGGTCGGCGATGGCCCATTGTTGGTAATCGTCGCGGTATAGGTGACGCTACTATTGACAGTGACAGGATCAGGAGCATCGGCAAGGGAAACCGCCAAATCTGCACCGGAGACCGGCTCTGGGTCGGTAATACGGTACAGATCGCCAGTGCCATAATCAGCTACGTACACTTCACCTGCCTCGTCTTCACCAAAAGTGCTAATCGTTAGAGCCGTGTCGAGGAGTCGTGTGTTTTGCCGAGACCCGAAGGTCGACCTATGGCCCCACAGATTTCCGCTACAGAAATCGCCGTAAAAATAGAGGCCCTGCAAGCGAGGAAATTGCTGGCCGCGGTACACCACACCTCCAGTGACAGAGCAGCCCTGCGAGTGGTCGTATTCAACTAAAGGGAGGGTCAATCCACTTTGATTGCAGGAGCTACTGTTAAAGCAATGGGCTCCTTCCATAATCTTCCAGCCGTAATTTTCGCCACCAGGACTAGCCTTTGGCTGGAAGTCGATCTCTTCATACACCCCTTGTCCAACGTCTCCGATGTACAAGTCGCCAGTTTGGCGATCAAAAGAAAATCGCCACGGATTACGGAGGCCAAGCGCCCAGATTTCACTCCGATAGTTGCGGTTTTGCACGAAGGGGTTGGTCGCAGGAACAGCATACGGCTTGGCGCCTGATTCGACATCGATACGCAAGAGCTTGCCAAGGAGCGTGTCGGTTCGCTGACCATTATTCTGCGGATCACCTCCTGAGCCGCCATCACCCATACCGATATACAAGAACCCGTCAGGACCAAAAGCGATCTGGCCGCCGTTATGATTCGAGAACGGCTGCTCAACAGTGAGGAGGACTTCCTCACTGTTGGGATTTGCCTCGTCTGGGTTTGAGGTTACACGATAACGCGAGATAACTGTCGTGCCCTCGTTGTTTGTGTAGTTGACGTAGAAGTACCCTTTATTGGCGTAGTTCGGAGGGAAAGCGACACTCAGGAGCCCACGTTCACCACAACAACCGACCCGTGCGGCAATATCGAGGAATGGTGTTGCTACCAGAGTTTGATTCTTGACAATGCGAATGACACCTTCTTGCTCAAGGACAAAGAGGCGCTGACTGCCATCTCCAGCGTGAGTGATATGCACAGGGCTGCGGAAACCGCCGAGGAATCGCGTGAGTGTAATAGTAGGAGAGGTTTGGTTCGACCCTTGCGCCTGAGCCGAAGAGGCTGAGTGTGAGAGGCACAACACTGAAACAATAAACCAACGCAATGCAATGCGCATGCAATCTCCGATGTGGCTCTGCCTGGATTCGTGGAGGGCTGCTTAGCAGAGTCTATTCCTTCATATCATGGCCCACACAGACCAACCTAATGCGCAACTGAACGATGGATTACCGACACTTCCGTCGCGTGCTGCCTTGACATGGTGGAGGCGGTGGCAGGTCACAGACCCCTCCGGCGACTGTGGTGGCTATCGCTACGGTATTATTCGCTGACGTAGGATCGGTTTGATCACTGACAACATGTGCGGTGCTATTGATGATCCCACACTTGGTTGACTTGGCGACAACGACAACCTGTGCCTGACTAGTACTGGCGAGCGGATTCAACACACAGGTCACTGGATTCGTCGGAGCGCACGAGCCTGTCGAGGTTGAAGCTGAAACGATGGTGCTGCCAGCTGGTAACAGGTTGTTCACTTGTATACCAGTGGCGGTTGTCGCGCCGATGTTCGTAACTGTGAACGTGTACGTCAAATTCGTGTTCGGTGTGACCGGATCAGGAAAGTCATTACCGGTGAGCATAAGATCAGTACTCGCGGTTGGCGAAGCCTCGACCACGCGAAAAAGGGCGGCGTTGAAACGGTCCACAGCATACAACTCTCCTTGTTCATCTTCGCCGATGGCAGCGATCAGGAGCCTGTTTTGCAGAGGCGGACGACCAAAGAGGAGGGTATTTTGCCAGCTCGCACCATTGCGTTTGAGTCCCCAAATGCGCCCTGAACAGAAGTCTCCGTAAATGTACATGCCTTGCAGGCGCGGATATTTCACACCGTGATACACGATCCCGCCGATCACGGCGCAGTTGTTCCTTTTGAGGGTAGGGTCTGGGTCATTGTGCTCGTATTCGACGGTCGGGGGAGTCAGACCGGTCTGGTCGCAGGTAGGACTATTGTAGCAATGAGCACCTTCGGTAATGCGCCAACCGTAGTTCTCGCCGCCGCGACTGGTAGCTGGCTGTACATTGACTTCTTCATAGTTGAACTGGCCGACGTCAGCGATGTATAGGTCACCAGAATAGCGATCGAAAGCGAGGCGCCAAGGATTTCGTAAACCAAGTGCCCAAATTTCTCCTCGATACCCAGGGGTGTTCACATACGGATTGGTAGCGGGGATGGTATAGCCAAGACGGCGTGGGCTGACCTGGATGCGCAGGAGTTTGCCTAACAATGAACCTGGGTTCTGGCTAAAGTTGAGCGGATCGCCAGCGCCCCCGCCATCGCCCATACCGATATACAAACATCCATCCGGACCAAAAAGGAGTTGGCCACCGTTGTGGTTGTCAAAGGGCTGCGGAATGGTCAACACGACCTGTTCGCTGTTCGGGTCGGCGACATCAGGATTGCTGGTGGCACGATAACGGGCGATCATGGTATTACCGGAGAGGTCAGTATAATTGACATAAAAAACTTGCCTGCGCGCATAATCGGGAGGGAAGGCAAGGCCAAGGAGCCCGCGTTCGGCGCAACAACTCACGCGTGCGGAGATATTGAGAAACGGCTGATCCAGTACCGTTTGCCCTTTAATGAGAAGAATAGTGCCATCCTGTTGGATGAGAAATAACCGCTGGCTTCCATCGCCTGCGTGAGCGATACCGATAGGAGCAGTAAAATTAAAGTGACCGGGGTAGGAGATGCGTTCCAGGTTGATTGTCGGCGGACTTTGACTGTTGGTCGGAAGTGGAATCGCACTTAACAGCAGAACAACGCACCACACAAGAAAACCGCGAGAGGAAGTCGCAACAGCATGCACGATAATGTGCCCCCCTCAGCAAAGTAATGTTCTCCTTAGCATCCACATCACAGCGGATGGCTAGAGGAGGACATTACAGTATGCAGGATTACCAGGGGCTGCAAACAGGCCAAAAGTTCGAGGCCTGGTTCTATCCTTAACCGTTGTCGGCACGTAACACTCACCAGGACAGAAAAGGAACGATGACGGGCGTTGCTCCGTACTCACCGGCTTCGTGCTGTGGTGAACAGGAGCAGATAGGCAAGACACAGCAAACCGGAAGACAATCCTAAATCAAGCCATTCCATAGCTGATTCCTCCTGAACTACGGATGCGTATCGGTTCGTTATCAGCAAACTGTATACCTTGAGCTCATTTTGCTTATGATGAGATGTTTCTGGATATTGCTGCGTTTCAGACAAAATGAAAAACCCAAGGAAAACGCGAGGCTTTGCGCAGTTGCTGGTAACTCGTCGTACCTATCGTAGGAGTACGAAAGAAACAGCTTGTCGGATTTTTTTGACACTGTGGAAAATGCACCTGTCTCGCAGGCTTCTAGGAAATTCCCTCGCCCCGCAGGGGCGAGGGTTAGGGCTCATAAGGGTAGGTCTTTATCCAAGCCTCAATTGGCGCGGATTTCCCGTCGTTAGGAGCCGCGTGTTCGTCATGCCCGCGCAGGCGGGCATCCAGGAGCTTCACCCCTGAACGTGGGTTCGTAAATTTGCCCATGTCTCCAGTATATGTTGGACCGATTGGATTCTTCTGAGGCGCTGTCTATGCCAAAATTTGACGCACCGTGGCTTGTTCCAGGCTCGTATGCAGAGGCAGAGACACTCCAGAATTTCATGGCAATGGTAGAGCCTGGCGCTTTTGCTGGGATGTCTCCCGAGCAAATTCGAAAAGCACTGATCGAGGAACTCCGTTTCGTTTCTCCCTATGACGAGCAAGAGAAGAAAGAAGTCGAAGAATATATACGTCAACAAGAAAAACGGGCACGAGAGGTCATGACACATGTGGCATCACAACTACAACGGCTTGGCAAAGATCTCTTGCAGACAGTTGCGGAAAAGATGGCTCAACTTACCGAAGCCTCTCCATTAGAGGAGGACCTCGAAAATAACGCGGAAGCCCTGGCTGTACTCACAGCCGCTCGCATGGTTAGTCACCGTGAGGTCACTGAAGTAGTCGGTTTCTTGGTGAGTTTGATGCAGGAGGTGAATCAAGAGCAAGCCGACAAAATCGCCAGTATCGTGAGTCATCTCCTCCCTTTGAACTATGCCCCAGACACTGCTCTGCAACTCTTTAAGGCGATTTCCGAAAAAGGGGATACCCGAGATGTCGATGTTCTGCCGCTGATGGCAGGCACAGCCTGCCCTACCTGGCCTTCGCGGAGACACGTAGGGCGGAGCGTGCGCGCAGCCTATCGGTACGACTTCCACCCCGGGATCGGTCCGGTGCCCTTGGTTTCCGCTGTGCGAGTTCCGTATGAGCAAAGTCAGGCTGTTGCCGGAAACGCTTCGCTTATTCCGGCCTACGTTCTGCCACGTTCTGTAGCGCGAGTAAGGATCGAGATTTCTTGCATTTCCTTCCTACATGGGGCACACATAGAAGTATGGCATTACCACAAGGACTGCGAAACTTAGAGAATCGCTCAATACCTACAGTTAGTGAAGAAGATGTTGAAACAGTTGAAGGTGGGTTCTATGAACTCACGGATGAGGAACTTCTCGCGCTTATAGACAGAGACGCACGTGAAGGGTTGGGAATCAGCGGCGAAGAATACCTGCGTGGATTGAAAGAAAGGACTATCCCTCGTACAGGGCCAAATGGCTATCTTGCGCACCTCTCTATGTTAGCTTCCCTCTTGGATTATTAAAATGTGAGAGGAATGTCCTATGCCTCTCATCGCTAGAACTCCTCGCGAGGCTTTTCAGACTTTTCAAGATCATCTGAATCGCATACTGAACAAGGTCCTTCCCCGCTCTCGCCTCAGCTTCTTTGTCAGAAATGCTAAACAGGAAAAAACCGCGCTCGCGTTTTCTGATAGTCGCCAAGAATCCATCGCTATCCCCCTTCGCTCTTTAGGTTGGTATCTTTCATTGAGACAAGATCTCCAAGCTTTTCCAGAAGGTCAAGGGTACATGCTTCGTACGCTTCAGTATGCATACCGTATCCAGCGAACTCGTTCAGTTCGAGATGAAGCCGAAGTTCGCTTCGAGTACGTTTCTCCAGAGATCGATCCTGAGTTTCCCTACAGTCGTCATCATGTCCAGTCCCATCGTGCATTTCAGGACGTGCGGGAAGGATTTGCACTGAATAAGTTGCACTTGCCTACTGGTGGCGTAACAATCGAGCACGTGATTCGTTTTCTCATTGCCGACCTGGACGTTCCTCCTCTTACAGAACGTTGGCAAGACGAGCTACGGGAGAGTGAAAAAATTTCCCAAGAATGGCTTAGTTAGGCATGGGCAAGAATTAAGTTACCGATTAAGAGCGAGGAAGAAGCGTATAGTTCCAATCGCCATGAAACTTACCGGGTTTGATATTGAGCGCTTGAAACTCATCGTCGGAGACCTGTAGGCC
>VGTJ01000190.1 GCA_016874775.1 Deltaproteobacteria bacterium | reverse complement strand
GGCCTACAGGTCTCCGACGATGAGTTTCAAGCGCTCAATATCAAACCCGGTAAGTTTCATGGCGATTGGAACTATACGCTTCTTCCTCGCTCTTAATCGGTAACTTAATTCTTGCCCATGCCTAACTCAGGTGCTGCCGTCTTCCCCACCGCTTTCTCGCACCACTCTTGCAGCAAATCCTCCACATTCAGAGTTGGGTCCCATTGCAACTTTAACGCGATGTAGAGTTTCGGACCTTCGCCCCAGTTGGGGTAGGCTTCTGCATACATCGCCGAAACCTGGTGTTGCGCACCATAGCGATAATAGTCAGCCATGAGGTGAAAATAGACGCGTGGCACACAGTACGGAGTACCATAGACATAGTCGTACCAGCCAAGTTGTGCCGCCGCGCGCTGCCACGCTTCTGTCGGTTGCTTCCCTTCTGCGGCGATGGTGGCGTCTGCCCACTTCATGCGATCGTAGGTGAGAAACGGAACAATGCGGGGGTGAACCGTCCTCTGTATCGGTGGCTCCAACACTGCCCGATACGCTAGGCAACCAAACCATTTGTCAGGGTACTGTTCTAAAACCCCAGCGACGACAGCATTAGCTCAGGCAAAGTATGCGCGTGACGCGTCAACGAGTCCGAGAGCGTTGCGTCGTTTCTCGTCTCCCCCTGTGCACAGATCGCATTCGCAATATCCATGTCCATCATTCACAGCAAGTGAATATGACGTTGCGTTTGGATGTCGTGCAAAGTAGGCACAGATATTCTTGACGGCTTCATCGACAAGACCATGAGCCGAAAAACAAGGTTGCCATGCCGGCGAGGTATTCGTCGGCGGCAGATAGCGTTTCCCGTCGCGTAGAGGAAAAAAGTGTGGATGCGTCTTGGTATACTGCTCGGGCGGGAAGAGGTTGCGGAGATTGTCATGAAACTCGATCCGCCCATGCTGGCGTTGCCGTCGAGCCCAAGTCACTTGTTCCTCACCACGCAAACCGCTGAGGAGTCGTGAAGTAAAGACCGGCTGCTGGCGTACGAGTTCAGGCATCAGCGTAAGCGTCTGAAGTTGTGGCACATACTCGCCTTGTGGTCCCGGTAACAACCAGCGTACGCCAAGATAGCGCTCAAGGAACTCGTAGACCCCGAACTCGGTGCCCCAATCTGTCACGCCAAGAATTCGTACTGTTCGGTTATCAGGAAAGTCGATGACAAAACCGTCGGCGTCGAGACCACGGAGCACCTCGCTCGCTGGCGGCTCGCCCACACCTGCTCCGATCTGTATACACACCTGCTCTGCGGACGGCTTCGCTACCGCGGCAATCGGCACGCCAGTGCACTGCTGGCAGTAACGCGCCAACAATGTCGCTGCGGTTCGAACTTGAGCACTCGCCTGCACTGCACAACATATCACCGCATGCCACTTGCCTTGTTCAAATAAACGGAACGACGACATCTCTTCGGTAGGCGGCTGGGGGCGTACGCTGCACGCTTGTTGCAAGGCCAGCAAGCCTCCGAGTTTCAAGACAGATCGCCGTGTGAGCATGGCTCGCTCCTACGCGTCGATCTTGACGGCTTTCCCTGTCCGTAGCGATTCGACAATGGCGAATGTTGCCCGCGTGACCACGACACTCTCGGTGAAGGGAATCGGTTCTGGAGCACCCTTTTGTATCGCAGCCACGATCGCTTCCCACTCGCCGCGATGGCCTTTGTCCTGCCGCAATCGCGCCTTATGCACCTGTCGGTTCCCATGACGAACCAGTTCGAGGCTCCGGAAGTCATCAAGGACCGCGACCGCATCACCGCCAAAAACTTCGACCCGCTCTTTGGGAAAGGCCTTGTCACCATTGGCAACATAGGTAATCGTTCCCACTGATCCATTAGCAAACGTCAGCGTGATCATGACGTTATCGTTACAGTAACGGCCACCATTCGACAGGGCATTCGCATAGACCTGCACCGGAAGTGATCCGCTCAAGAACGACAGCAAATCGACAAAGTGACAGACCTCACCGATGATGCGGCCACCACCTTGCTCAGGGTCGTGGACCCAATGTTCCAATGGAATGTACCCCGCATTGATCCGGTAGTGCAAAGCCAGCGGTTCCTGTAGAGTCGCAACAAAGCTCTTCAACTGTTGCGCCATCGGCGCAAAGCGACGATTGAATCCCACCATCACAAAAGGGTTCTGCTGCTCGGCATAGGCTTGCGCTACTGTTTGTAATTCCTCTGCTGTCAGGCAAAGTGGCTTCTCACAAAACACCCGCTTCCCTGCTTCCAGTGCCGTTACCACTTGTCGTGCATGGAGATGATGACGCGTCGTAATGACGATGGTGTTGACCTCTGGGTTGGTGAAGAGTTCCTCTTCGGCAGTCGTGCAAAACGCAAAGCCGAATTTCTCGCCAACCGTGCGGCTGGTCATCCCTGTGGCCGTGCACACACCCGCGAGTGTCAGTCCGGGAAGATTCTGCATAGCGGGAAGCAGTGTGGCAGTTGCATAATTTCCCGCACCAAGAACACCAATAGTGACCTTGTCGGCGGTTGGGTTGTGTCGTTCGGACAACGGCTGAGTGTCTCGTAGTACTACGCGGCGTGCTAAATCTGGCTGTTCAGGATACGTCAAGAGGACGCCCATGAACGGCTCGCCAGTTTTCCCCAGCACCACATCGTACGCTTGCGGCGCTTGTTCGATCGCAATGCGATGAGTAATGAGCGGCTTCACATTGACTTTACCTTCAGCTAACAAGCGCACGAAGGCCTGAATGTTGCGATTCTCTGTCCATCGCACGTAGCCGATCGGATAGTCATGTCCCTTCTCTTCATACTCTGCGTCATAGCGGCCCGGACCATAGGAACGAGAGATGCGGAAGTCGAGTTCTTTCTCGAAGTACACTTTTCGCGGGATCGTCATCCCCACCGCACCCACGGCAACCACGACCCCTTTGTCTCGTGCGAGATCGCCAGCGAGTTCAACTGGCGCATTTTCTTTGGTATCTGCAGTAATCAACACAGCATCCGCCCCCTGCCCACCAGAGAGTCGCGTGCACATGGCCTGGCACTGTTCTGCGGTAATCGCAACGGCATCTGCACCGAACTGCTGCGCGAGATCAGCTCGCTGCGATTTGATATCCATCCCGACCACAATGCATCCCGCCGCTTTCAGCATCTGCACGGTCAGTTGGCCAAGCAAACCCAAGCCGATGACTGCGACCACTTCGCCAAGCTTGACCTCAGCTAAGCGAATGCCTTGCAGCGCAATGGCGCCAAGTGTCGCAAAGGCTGCGGCTTCGAAGTCGACAGGGTCAGGCAGTTTGACAAGCAGGTTCTTCGGGATGTTGACGACTTCGGCATGTGAGGCATACCCGCCACCGGCACATGCCACGCGGTCTCCCACAGCAAAGTCTTCCATATCTCTACCAACAGCAAGAACAGTTCCCGCACTGCTATACCCAAGGGCCATCGGTTGGTCGAGGCGATTGCGGACCGCCTCCAGTGTACTCAGGATGCCTTCTCGTTTGGCTTTATCAAACACCTGACGAACCAGGTCAGGACGGCTCCGTGCTTTCGCTACTAACCCCTTGTTCGCAAATTCTACGACCATTCGCTCAGTACCAGCCGACACGAGTGACACCACAGTCTGTATCAACGCTGTCGAAGCCTGCGCTTGTGGGGCTGGGAGTTCAGCAACACGAGTTTCACCTGTCCGAACTGATTGTATAAGTTGTCTCATAGTAGTTTCAGTGTGCAGTGTTGACGTGAGAGTCCGTTAAGGGGTGACAGAACTGTCGATAAAAAGCCTCTGCTTGCGTCATCACGGCAAGATGTTCCGCACGCTCGGCAATAAGGCGTTGGTTGTGCACCTCCGCGCGTTTTCGTAGTTCATGATCCTCCAGTGCACGCAAGATTGCTGCAGCCAGAGATTCCGGGCTTCGCTGGTCGCATAGCAGGCCGTTCACACCGTCGTCGAGCCATTCGCGTACTGACTCAATGTTGCCAGCAACAGGAAACGCTCCACACGCCATACTTTCCAATAACGTATTGGGTGTTCCATCATGTTCACTCGGCGACACCGCAACGTCAGCAAGGCGAAACAGCGCCGCCATCTCTGGCCGTGAGACGGCAGGAAGAAGACGAACAGCATGCGCGATGGATAGTCGCTCCACCCAATCGTGTGCCATTCTGGCTTCTTGCATAGCAAGCCCAAGAAAAATCACACTCGGTTTGCTCTTCAGGACAAGTGGAATGGCCTGGAAGAACGTATCATTGCGCACATACCCGCGAATGCCACGAGGATTGAGCACGACTGGGGTACCAGACGGGATTGCCAATCGTTCCGCCCACAGGTGCTCTACTGACCCAGGTCGAAACAGATCCGTCTGAATCCCACCTCCACTAGGCAAGACGACCGCGGGTTTACTCGCAGCAAAGCCCCATTGGTGCGCAAGGGTAAGGTCGCGATGACAATCTGGATGCAGTCCGTCAGCACGCGCTAAGGTTCGTTTCGTCAGGTATCCGATGAGCGGTGACCCCTGGGCATGCAACGTAAAATCATTCCCCCACACTGACACAATGAGTGGGGTTTGTTGTCCCTGCAGTGCTTCAGCCGCAAGCATCCCTTCAAAGGGAATACGCATTGCGTGTACGAGCTCCGGCTGCAAACGCGTCAGAAGTTGCCGGATACGACCAACATAACGATAGACATCAAGAGGACCCAACCAATGCCGGACATGAGAGCACAACGGTAAACAGGCCTTTTTTGTCAACGTCATCCACCGTTGAGCTTCCCCGACGGTTTCGCTTGGCACGCTGTTCTGCTTCACAGACTGTGATCCAAACCAAGAGAATGCGATTGGAGCGATGTGAAGCGAAGCCACAGGCAGGACCGTAGGATCGCAAGGATACGACGACACCAGATGGACCTCATGTCCCGCCTTAAGCAAATACCGGATCCAGTTCTGCGCAATGGCGCTGCGCCCATCAGCGATAAGGCATAGCTTCACGGTCCCCTCCCATCCCATCAAGATATTCTCTCTGGGTATTCAATGAGAAAACATACGCGCCCGACCTGAGTGTCGTAGGCGCTGGCCCAGCGATACAGGCTCCGTGTCCGTACACCAGCACTGCGGCGAGCATGTACCAAAAGCCCGACAAGCTCCACAATGAACCTGAAAAACAGCCGTACACTGTCATCTGAATAAAAAGTAGCCCAATCCATCCATGTTCATGGCTTCGCCAAATCAAGCGCAATGCCGCCCTCAGGCCCAGTAACAATAACCAGAGGAACGCACCACCACCAAACATCCCTGTCGCCATGAAGCTTTCAACGAGCAAATTGTGTGGATAGATGTCGTAGCGCCCTTCCATCGCGCGACCCGCGAGGGGATGGTCGAGAAAGTCCTCCCACGCGCTCTGCCATAAATCGAGGCGCGACTCTTTGCCTGATTCCGTCCGTTCCAACGTCGAGGCAATGCGCTTATCGATGTTGCTCCCGATGCCTTGAAGAAACAAGATTCCAGAGGGAACTGAAAGCGTTGCAACGGTGAGGATCACCAAGGTGGTCATTTTTTTTACCTTGATACCAGGCAAAGACGACCAGCAACGGAACCATCACCACCAGAGCAACGAGCGGGCCTCGCGAAGAGGCAAGACCGACCACTAAGAGTCCAAACACAATGAGTGCAGTCAAGATCGTCCGCGGTACCTGGACGATCGGGAATCGACTCAACATCAGGAACAAGCTGAGTGTCGTTAAGGAAACGCCGAGATGCCCTAGCGTAATCTGACTGAGTCCCCCTTCAGCTCGGAGTCGGCCGAAGTCGGTAAACAACACATCACGACTGAACAGCAGAATCGCAGCACAGGTAAGGCCTAACACGACGAGACTCGTGAGCACCGCGACCGACGCGAATCGTGGACTGGCGTGAAGGAACATCGCTGTCATCGGGATCACACACATCCCAACGATATAAAAAAGCAGATCACTGGGTGTTTGCGCTAACGGTAATTCACGCACGTACACATCGGCGATGAAACGCGCACCATAGGCGAGCCAAAACACTACGAGAGGCAGCATGTAGATTCTGAGCAGCACCCTTTTGCTTTTGACCAGCACGGTCACAATAATACTCAGGCTAGCTGCCAAAATGAGCACCCGATACGGCACGGTCAGTGCCCGTTCAGGCAAGTTGAGTGACCGCTCGATCGTCAAGATGAGGCCAAAGCCGAACATCCCCAGGGCATACAGGGTGACGGCTTGTACGTCGAGGAACGAGAGACGTCCCTGCGGAGTACTCGGGCGATGCCCTACGCCATCCTCTACCTGACGCTGGAACAGCGCGGCTCTTGAAATACCAATTGCCATGTTTCGTGAAGGTGTAGTTACCGGGCGCACCAATGGCGACCAGCCGATACCCAGCGTCAAGGATACTTTTCACTGAGGCAGCAATCCGCTGCTGATACTGAGCATCGAGCGGATGAAAGGCTTCGTCGTACTCGATACACAGGATGTCGATGTTCAGCCGGTCTGCCACGATGGATTGGACAACTTTGTATTCTGCGCCTTCTATATCGAGTTTCAGCAGCGTAATATGCTCATGCCCATTGTCCGCTAATAGTGTCCGTAACCGTTTGCAGGGTGCCTCAAAATACGTGTCGGTCTTTTGCAAATTGAGCGCAGAATGTGACACATTCTGCGGATTAGCCGGTGCATAGAAGCGCACGACTTCGTCGGTATCCCATAATCCGACGCGCTCGTAGATATAGTCAGCACAGTGAGCTGCGTGTTTCTGCACATGGAGTGCCGCGCGGGGCGTTGGGTCGTAGGCAAACACACGACAACCGAACCGTTCGATCACGCTCATGTCAAACGTGATGTCCTCTCCCACTCCGACGCAATAGCAAACAGAATCACGATTGATGCGATTGGTCGGGACGATCCACCCGCCACGCTCTGACCCAATCTTTTCGAGTGTCGGAACAGGATGCACGCGTGCGCCTGACAGCGCATCAACATGCAAGAACTTATAGATCTCGTTCTTAAGGGTCCGCGAAGCACGAACAAGGAAATGTGCCGGTGTCACCAGTTCTTTGCTCCTTTCGACATTTTCGTACGGTATAGTTGGTCCAACGCCTACGGTTGCTGCGCTCTCACCTGGTGGTGATGCCAATCACCTTATGAAGGACGGGCGACCCCAGCGCGCACCATCGCTCCCCACTCACGCACCACCGATGACCGCAATTGTTGTAAATCGGTACCAGTTGGAAAAAGGAGACGACGGATGGAACAGTGGGCAACCTTTTTCGCAACGTGGACAAGAAAGAGTGTGCCGGTCAAATTACCAAGAATAATGGCAAGGGCGGCACCGTTTACCCCTGTGTTGGGCAGCAGTAGCATCAGACTGAACGCAGTCGTACCAACCGCGAGCGTCTCGCTCATAATCAGTGCCGCTGGTTGTCCCAACCCGCGAATACTGCTGCCTAACACCACCTTCAATCCATCGATTCCTCCAGCCACAGCCATCAACATGGACAGGTACACTGCCGTACGAAACTGCTCACCGAACAAGAAGGGAACCATCAGTGGACTGACGGACACGGCCCCCAACACGCACAGACTGGTAAGGACCACTGTCACACGGGTTCCACGGGTGAGTTCATGGAGTTGCTGATCACCGTGGGCACCAGCCACCCTGGGAAACACAACAGCGGCTATCGCACCTGGAATCACGCGCATGACATCTCCCAAGGCAACCCCAACCGCAAGCAGTCCCAATGCCGCAGGATCGAGAAAAAAGGCAATAAACAACTGAACAAGGCGGCCACTTTGTAAGAGGTGGGTAGGCATACCGCTCGTCACCGACGGTAAACCATATTGCAACATCTGCACCCATACGCGCCCATCACGAGCAGTTGAGAACGGCAGTCGCCGCACGACGTGGATGACCACCACAACAGTGGCCACGGCATAGGTAGCCAGAAACCCAATCGCCAGCAGTGTCGGTGAGCTCTTGTGTAGAAAACACAGAGTGACTACTGCAACAACCCATCCGACTTGGGGCAGCATGCGCAATTTATTCCAGGAGATGAAGTCCCCCAGACCACGCAGGACACCAAGAGAAAGAGAGATCACCGTAAATAGAAAGAAAAAGCTGACCGGAAACCACAGCATGGTTGCCGTGACCGTGGCACTCTGCCCCTGTAACATAAACAGGACGATCCAGTTACTGAGCAGCAGCACCGGCAAACCACATACGAGGGCACAACACAGGCCAGCGATCCAGTAATGCCCTGCTCGTCGTGGCTCGCGGCTAGTAAAGTAGATCGCCGCATCGCCAAGGCCGAGTAATGCTACTGTCGCAACAAAGGCTCCCCACAGGAGAATAACTTCCAATTCTCCTCGCCCGGTGGGACCAAGATAGCGTGCAGTCAATACGCCTGAACACAGGCCAAGCCCGCTTAAGAAGAGATTCGTCGTTAACGTCACCGCGACCTGACTTCCAAACCCAGACCACGGCTTTGGTGTCGAGGCTTCAACGGCAGCCCCTGTATGTGATGCAGCTGTTTCCATGCAGTTGTTGAGCTTTGTTTCTCCGGTCAGGCGTTTGTCTACGTCACGAAAAATGGTGGAGGCCATGCCCTGTCACGTGGGTAGTGAAATTCGGTCTCTTCTCATGTCCCTACTATTCAGTGTTCTTCTCGGGCAACAACTCTCGAACCGCATTCAGAACTGGACCGTTATGGGCTACGGCAGTAACAGGCGGAGGCGATTTCCACGTTCCCCAACAGGTAACTCCCACGCAGAAGAGTCTCGGCAGAAAGGAAAATTTCTTTAATGGGGACGGTCGCCTTTGGGTATCAAGAAAATCAGAGAACGGACGATATATGGCTACGAGTAGAGAGTCTCGCTCTTGGGGGTGATAAAGATATGCGCAACCACTATCCAGGCCGTGTTGGTCTGCAACAACGAGTGCTACCGACGTATCGGGCACCTTTTTTTGATGCGCTCGCCGCAACCTGTACGAACGGCCTGAGTGTATTTGCTGGACAACCAGTGGCAGCAGAATTCATTGAAACCGCAACACGGCTTGGCACTGCACAACACGCACCTGCCCACAATCATCATTTTTTTCTCCTTCGTCTTCTTTGTATTCGTGCTGGCAAGCGGGCGTGCTCCCCTGGCTTGAAACATGGCAGCCAGATGCACTGATTGTCGAGGCAAACCCGCGCTACGTTAGCACGCGTGCAGCTTTGGGTTGGATGCAACGTCGCCAAAAGCCAGTTATCGGGTGGGGACTGGGAGTTATGTCAGTTAGCGGATCGCGTTGGCGAAAATTCCTTAACACGTGGCGATTACGAAGATGGTCAGGCTTTCTCCAGCGCTTTGACGCGATGATTTGCTATAGCAAAAGCGGCGCTGAGCAGTATTGTGCCCTGGGATTTCCTGCCGACCGGGTTGTCGTTGCACCAAACGCAGTCGCTCCCCGACCTGTCCCCCCCATGGAACGTCCAGTCGTCGTCTCAGGTCCACCACATGTCTTGTTTGTTGGTCGCTTGCAGGCACGAAAACGTATCGATCTGCTCTTAGATGCATGTGCCGCATTGCCAACAAACCTCCAGCCCTCCTTGACGATTGTTGGTGATGGCCCAGATCGGGCGACTATGGAAGCACACGCCCAGGCTATCTATCCCAAAGCTGCATTTGTCGGAGCTCGTAGCGGTGAGGCGCCTAGACCCTATTTTGCAGCAGCCGATCTGTTCGTTCTTCCAGGAACAGGAGGATTAGCAATCCAACAAGCAATGGCGCATACACTTCCAGTTATTGTCGCTGATGGTGATGGCACTCAATCGAACCTGGTACGTCCCGAGAGCGGTTGGTTGGTAACACCCGGCGATCAGCAGGCACTCCAATCAGCATTGGCAGACGCGCTCTCGAACGTTGCACGCCTCCGCCACATGGGAGCCGAGGCCTATCGGATAGTTGCGGAAGAGGTCAACCTGGAAAAAATGGTTGAGGCCTTCCTGCGTGTTTTACACCTTGTTACTCAGCGCTAAGAAGAAGGTTGGGATAGGAAAATCAGTTACTCCTCCCCTTAACGATCACCAGCGGAGGAGTTTGCTCCAGTTCTGTCTTTTGTATTTAGTTTTTTGCCTTTTTTCTCTCCTGGGCCTTCTCCGCCTGTCCGAGCAAGGTGGATACCGCGATGAAATCAGGACGCAGCGCCGCCGCGCGCTGCAAACTGACAACGGCATCTGCATAATTTTTCTCCTGCACGTACAGCTTGCCTAAGCGAAAGTGGGCATCGAACGAAGAGTTCTGGCGAGAGATCACCGCCTGCAAAGTCGATTTCGCCTGCTCCCAGTTTCCAACTCTCTGTGCTGCATCGGCAAACGACAGCAACAACGGAATGGCATCAATGCCGTTGGCAATGCCGAGGTCGATAATCTGACGCGCTGCACCCAAGTCGCCTTTCGCTGCGAACACCTCAGTGGCAAGAATACGGTACGGCAGAGGATCACGCGGAGTGATCGTGATCACGTGCCGTAACAAAGGCTCTGCTTCTTCTCGCATCCCCGCCCGCGCATAGATCACGCCGGCCTCGCGTAAATAGCGTACCCGCCAATCGCGACGAGATTCAGTACGCCCAGCCTCAGCGTACACGTTCGCTTGCTCCTCCACCCGACCGACTATCTGATAGAACCCGGCAAGCCCCTCGGCAGCTCCTGCATAACGCGCCGCAAAGGCTTCGCGGAGTCCGTTTTCGATTGCTTGCACTTCCTGCAAGTCTAGAGATGGTATCGCTTTGGCAGTGAGGTAGAAATGTTCATCAAGCACTGGCGCAAAAAAGACTGACCGTTGGACTTCTCGTGCACTCGCCACGGGATCCCCATTCTCAATCAACGCCACGTCATACGCATCTCTGGTTTCTGGATTCAACGGCTCCAGCCAGAGAGCAATCTCTAGTTCTTTGATCCGTTCGCCCAACGGTTTCTGCTCTTTTTGTAGGCCAAACAGCGCACGATGCCCAACCGCCCGCGTAGGAAAGGCGAGGATCGTCTCTCGTGCTTCGCGAGCTGAGATAAGGCGAATTCTGGAAAAGAAAATCCCCCTATATCAGTCAGGAGTAGCGGGGCGGATGAAGATGTCCCACTTGGGCAACTTGGGATGACGCTCCAGTCGCGCTTCGACCGTCCGCATGGCTGTCTTGTTCAGGGTAATGCCGCGCA
>VGTJ01000189.1 GCA_016874775.1 Deltaproteobacteria bacterium | reverse complement strand
GAGTTCTTGAAAAGAGTATCCCAAGCTCAAGCAATCAAAATCCTCAATATCCGTCTAATCTATTAAGGTTTAGGGAATACTTTGGTCAATGCGCAGATGGTATAATCTTTCCTGTAAATCGCCTAAACTCGGGTCCCAATTGCCAAACAGGTCGAGAAACGCGATCACTTTTCCTGGCTGTGTCATGCCACTGATGGCAAGGCCAACGGCAAAAATCAGACCGGTAATAAATGCCGCGAGTGCTGAGTTCATAGTGATCCTCCTAACCAGTGATTGATGATGTATACCGTGACGATTGCGGTAATCATGAACGTGACGGTCGCGACGATAGAGCGTACTGAAAAGCGACTGATGCCACAGACTCCATGCCCGCTCGTACACCCGTTGCCCAGTCGGGTGCCAAAGCCGACCAGCAAACCAGCGAGAACCAGAGCGATGGTCGAGCGTGAAATACTGATGGCGAAGACCTGCGGCGCCAAGAGGCTGAAAAGGAGTCCTTCCGTGAGGAGGCCGACGAGAAAGAGGACACGCCATGCGGTGTCGTTCTGCGTTGGGCTGAGCAGTCCGCCAACGATCCCACTAATGCCGGCAATTTTTCCGTCACACAGTAGCAGCAACGACGCACTGAGGCCGATGAGCAGTCCGCCACCGAGCGAAGCGAGCGGCGTAAAATTTTCCATAAACTCTCCTCCTTTCGAAACGTCAACGGGAGTTTCTCTTGCGAGTATTTCTACTTTCTGTTATTATTATATTGCTATTTAGCAATATAGTTGAATAATGTCAAGGAGCTTGCATGCCACGCCAGAAAAAAGAGCTATCCGACGCTGCGCTTGAGATGATCGCCGAGCGTTTTCGGCTGCTTGCCGAACCGATGCGTCTCAAGATTCTCCACTCCCTGTGGGACGGCGAGCTGACGGTCGGTGAGATTGTCGCCTCGACAGGTGCGTTGCAAGCGAATGTGTCAAAACACTTAGGGATCCTGCAACTCGCTGGTATCGTTCGTCGCCGTAAAGATGGACTCAATGTGTATTACGCCATAGCGGATGACACGGTCTTTGCCTTATGTGAGGTTGTCTGTAACAGCCTGCATGATAGATTGGCTGCCCAGATTGATGAGATCGCGCCACCTTCGGTACAACGACGACGGGCGCGATAGCTTTGGAAAGGGGGAGAGGAATGAAGCTCTCGTACACTGCCCTCAAGACCTTTCAACAGTGTCACTTTCGCTATCACATTCGCTATAACCGTGGATTGCCGAGCCGACCCCGACCTACAGCGCAGTCGTCGCGGGCACTGCATGGCACGTTACACCTTTTCCATCAAGGATTGAAACAGCCGCCAGCCGACCATCCTGGCTTATTTGCCGGTCCTGCGGTCTCGCTTGAGACTTTGCTGGCACATTTGAAGGGGTATTACGACAATCCCACACGACCGCTGACCGAGCAACAATATCAGGAAGGTCGCCAGTTATTGACGCGCTATTGGGAAGCGCATCGTGGCCGTTTCCCCACGCCTTATCTGTTAGAAGAGAAATTTACGCTGCATGTCGGGCCGTTTGCTCTGACTGGCCGCATCGATCGTGTTGATGATACCCCTGACGGCTTTGAAATTATCGATTACAAACTTGCGCAACGCAGTGTGATCGCCCCTGATCCGTTACAATTAGATGTCTACCAACTTGGCTTTCATGCGGCGACGGGTGAAGCTGCAAAGAAGCTTTCCTTTTATTATTTACGCACAGGACAGAAAGAAACCGTTGAAGCCGACAAGCCAGAAGCGGCGCAAACCCGCGTCCGCGCATTGTGTCGTGACATCAGCCGTGAGCAGACGTTCGAGCCGCACGAAGGCGCATGGTGTTCAACTTGTGATTTTCAAGAATTTTGCCCAGTGAAAGCACGCAGTCCGCGACCTCTCCCTGCCAGTGGCCGCGCGACACAGTTAGGGTTTGATTTCTGAACGGTCGGGCTCTTGGTGCCTTGTCGTTTGGGAGTGTCATTCTGAGCGAAGCGAAGAATCTTTCCGAGAGACCCTTCGTTTCACTCAGAGTGACACCGACGTGGGACTGTGACGTAAAGTGAGCGAGTGTACCGTGCTTCAGTTCGCGTTTACGTCTCCTCGATACTGTACCCGTTTTGCAAAACTGACCTCAGGGTGAACTTTCAAGAGCGTGCCGCTCGTGACTTCAACAGTCCCAGTTTTCACGCCGCGTGGTTTCCGCACGTAACGAGCGCGGGTGCAATACACAGGAACAGTTCCTGCCGTGCGGGCTTTGCTATGATAGGCGGCGACAGATGCCGCCTGACGTAACGTTTCGCGACTCGGTTCCTCGTCAGCTTTTGCTCGCAAGATCACGTGACTGCCCGGAACATCCTCGACGTGAAACCACCAGTCATCAGGGCGAGCAATGGTCGTGCTCAGGACATCGTTGTCTGCTGCTGCAGCTCCGACAAGGAGAGTCCATTCGCCGGGAAGCTCATATTGGAGAATGCGAGGTTTCGTATCACTCACTGTCGATACCATTGATGCACCGCTTGGTGACATTCCTTCTAACACGTCGCTTGAGTTATCGCCAATCGTGAAGGCAGACAGAGGGTTTGTTCCGCAAAGATTGAAAACTAGGCTTGCGCCTCTTCGCCGCGGACGATAGTCATTGGCGGCGATGCCACGAAACGAATACAGGATGGTTATGGATGCTGTGCAGAGGAATAACGAGAAGCCGCGTTTTGGTGTAGGAGGTGCTTCGTTCCAAGCTGCTGGAGGGGAAGTCGGGATTCGTCGCCTTGTCGATGATTTCTACGATCAAATGGATAGTCTACCTGAAGCGAAGATCATCAGAGCGATGCACCCTACTGACCTGACAGTTTCTCGCGATAAACTGGCGCGATTTCTCTGTGGTTGGTTGGGAGGACCAAAATTGTTCCAACAGAAATATGGTTCAATCATCATCCCCAAAGCACACAGTCATTTGCCGATCGGTCGAGCTGAACGCGACACGTGGCTGTTGTGCATGAGTAAGGCGATTGAGCAGCAACCCTATAGTCCAGAGTTCAAAAAGTATTTACTAGAGCAATTAGCGATTCCTGCCGAACGCTGTCGGACGCGAGAGTAACACATAGAAAGAAGGAGATAGGTATGTCCTGGGATTTTGAGACCGAACCGGAATTTCAAAAAGAACTTGATTGGATCGAGCAGTTCGTGCGTGAAGAAGTCGAGCCGCTCGATCACATTCTTGGCAGTCCATACGATGTACATAATCCACGTAACCAAAAGTTAGTGCGCCCGCTGCAAGCTGAGGTGAAAAAGCGGAAACTGTGGGCATGCCACCTCGGGCCAGAATTAGGCGGACCTGGTTATGGGCAACTGAAACTCGGCTTGATGAACGAAATCTTAGGACGAGCGCGGTTTGCGCCGGTCGTGTTTGGCACCCAAGCGCCTGATACGGGCAACTCGGAAATTCTGGCGCACTACGGTACGCCTGAACAGAAAAAGAAATATCTTGAGCCGTTACTGAGTAACGATATCGTGTCGTGCTTTTCGATGACCGAACCACATGCCGGTGCTGATCCCAAGATGTTCAAGTGTAAAGCTGAACTGAAGGGAGACTTCTGGGTCATCAACGGTGAGAAATGGTTTTCCTCCAATGCGCGTTTCTCTTCGTTTCTGATCGTGATGGTCGTTACCGATCCCGATGCGCCACCATATCAAAAAATGTCGATGTTCCTGGTGCCAACCGACACACCAGGGGTGAACATTGTGCGGAACGTTGGGCTAGGCACTGAGCATGGCGACACGGGCGAACATGCCTATATTCGCTATGAAGATGTACGCATACCACGAGAGAATCTCCTTGGCCAACGTGGGCAAGGGTTTGAGGTCGCCCAGACCCGCCTTGGCGGTGGACGTATTCATCATGCCATGCGCACGGTCGGGCAGGTGAAGAAAGCATTCGATATGATGTGCGAACGAGTACTTTCACGTGAAACGCAAGGCGAGGTTTTAGCCAACAAACAGATGGTGCAAGAGCAAATTGCTGACTCGTGGATCGAGATGGAGCAATTCCGCTTGCTTGTGTTACGCACTGCCTGGCGTATCGACAAGTACAAAGACTATCGCAAAGTCCTCAAAGACATTGCGGCTATCAAAGCCTTGATGCCCAAGGTGTATCATGATGTTGTCTATCGCGCGCTACGTATCCATGGTGCACTTGGATTATCTAACGAGATGCCTTTCTCAGCGCAGATGGTCGAATCGTTTATGACCAGCCTCGCCGACGGTCCAACAGAAGTGCACAAGGTGACTGTCGCTCGCCGCATATTACGCGAGTACAAAGCCAATCCTGACTTGTTCCCTTCTGGGCATTTGATTTCGCTACGAGAGAAGGCGATGAAGAAGTACGGTGAGATATTGGAGCGAGAAGTGGGGAATCTTTAGTTGTCAGGTCTCATAACATCGCGCACTAAGAATTCGTCGAATTTCTTGGATTTTTGCACAAAAATGAGTACGCGATGTCATGAGACTCGACATTTAGTAGATAGGGGCGCACGGCTGTGCGCCCCTACGCTCTCTACCACCGCGGCTTCCACTCCTGCCATCGCCATTGAGTCTTATCACTTCCAGTACCTTTTGCGACAGCTTTGATATCTGCGGCTTGCTCCGTCGAGAGTAAGAAGTCTCGCCATTGAGTTCGCTCTTGCATCTGCGCTTTGGTTTTTGCGGATACAAACTCCTTCCCAATCTGAGATTCCCATCCTCCGCCGAGTGCGCGATACAACGACACCAGATTGAGAGCGACAGCGCCGTGCGTCGCTACAAGGCGGTCTTGCTCGGTCACGAGAAATTGTTGCGTGTTGAGTACCCGCGTGAAATCGGTTGCTCCTTCGCGATACTGAAAATCTGCCAGTTCAACTGCACGAGTTGCAGCTGCAAAACTGCCTCGCAGAAAGGTCACCTGTCGCTGGACGCCAAGATAGCCAGCGATTGCATCTTCGACTTCTTTCTGCGCACGCAAGACGGTATTCTCATACTCACTGATTAACGCTTGAAACTGTGCGTCTTGCACGCGAATGTTACTTTGAATCCGTCCGTAATTGAGTATTGCCCAGCGAACCTGTGGACCAGCAAAACTTTCTAACGCACTAGTTGTGAAGAGGTCGGGAAAATCTTCGGCCTTTATTGCGAGCGAGCCAAACAAAGAAAATGAGGGATACAAGTCCGCCGTGGCTACACCGATCGCGGCACTCTGCGCCGCCAATTGCCGCTCGGCCCGGCGAATATCTGGGCGGCGACGGAGCAGATCAGCCGGTATACCGACCGCAACTGTTGTTGGAGTCGTTGGCACTTTTCCCGCTCCACCCAGCATATCTTGGAGATCTCGTGGCGGTATTCCGAGCAGTACACACAAGGTGTTCTGCGTCTGCCGTATCGCGGTTTCGAGTTCAGGGATCTGCGCTTGCGTGTTACGCAACAGCGCCGCAGCCTGTGCAGCATCGAGTTCCGTTACGGCTCCTCCCTCAAACTTGGCTTGCGCTATGTCAAAACTGCGCTGCTGAATCGTAACGTTCGTTTTTGCTACCTCAAGACGTTCTTCGAGAATGCGGAGGAACAGATAGTTTGTTGCCACTTCCGCCGTCAGGCTGACAAGTGCATCATCGTAACTTGCCACTGCGGCGAGAAGTTGCGCGTCGACGACTTCAATCCCGCGACGGAAGCGCCCCCAGATATCCAACTCCCATGTTGCATCAAGACCGAACTGCCATTGGTCAAAATCAGACCTAAAGCCTGGTATGCCTCGTCGATTCGCTGTCTGGGTACTCAACTCGTTGCGGGTATAGCCGCCAACACCAACTTGTTGTTGAGGAAAAAGCTGGCCAATCACCAATCCTCGCCGTGCTTGTGCTTCGATTACACGAATGCCCGCGGTGTGTAGCGATAGATTCTGCTTTCGCGCAGTTTCAATGAGCGAATTGAGTGCAGCATCGTTAAACACTGTCCACCAGGTGCTGATGTCTGCTGTTGCTCGTTCGATAGTCAGGGGCGCCGTCTCAATCCACTGCTGTGCCACTGGAGCCGTCGGCTGATGGTAATTCGGGCCGACCATGGCGCAGGAGGAGAGAAGGAGAGTGAGAAGAGCAAGCGAAAGGCATGAGGGAAGAATGGGAGAATGGGAGACCGGGCGAACCGGCGACAACCCCATCACTCGGAATCGCCAATTTACCCATTCACCCATTTGCCCACTCATTTGGTATTTCTCTGACTTTGCGATTCGGCTTTCGTTCAATATCCGCTTACCCATTCGCCACCCGCGATACATTACCAATTGTATGTTTTGCGCGTCGGTCGGTGAGTCGACGAATCACCGCATAGAAAACTGGCGTAAAGAAAATGCCAAACATGGTTACCCCTAACATGCCGCTGAATACCGTAATGCCAAGGGCAAAGCGCATCTCGGCCCCAGCACCTTGAGAAAGAACGAGCGGGATAACTCCAAGAATAAAAGCGAAAGACGTCATCAAGATCGGGCGGAGACGCAAACGACAGGCTTCAACAATTGCGGTAGCGCGAGCTTGTCCCTCGTCTTCTCGCTGCTTAGCGAATTCAACAATGAGAATAGCATTCTTGGCAGCTAAGCCGATTAACACAACCAATCCAATCTGCGTGAAAATGTTGTTATCCGAATGCACAAGCCACAATCCAATCCATGCCGCGAACAAACACATGGGTACGATCAGAATAATGGCGAAGGGTAACGACCAGCTTTCGTACTGTGCTGCCAACACCAGAAAGACGAAAATCGTTCCCAAGACAAACACAAAGATTCCAGTGTTGCCTGCGGTAATTTCTTCGAGGGTCAGTTCCGTCCACTCAAAACCCATTGATGCGGGCAGTTCTTGCCAGGCGACCTGCTCCATCATAGCAATCGCTCGGCCAGTACTTGTTCCTGGCAACACGCTGCCGTTGATGGCGGCGGACGGATACATGTTATAGTGGCTGACAACCGACGGACCACTCACATCTTTCACTTCTATTAATGTTCCAAGCGGCACCATTTGCCCAGTTGCATTGCGGACTTTGAGCTTTTTGATGTCCTCTATGCGAGCGCGAAATTGCGAGTCTGCTTGGGCATAGACTTGCCAGTTGCGCCCGAAGCGCGTGAAATCATTCACATACGCCGAGCCTAAGTATACCTGCAGCGTATCGAATAACTCACTGAGTGCTACTCCTTGCGCTTTTGCTTTGGCACGATCGACATCAACGTAGAGTTGTGGTTCATTTGCACGGTAGGTGCTGAAGAGGCCAACCAGCCCAGGTTGGGCACTCCCGGTTTGCATGACACTGTCGACCACGCTTTGTAACGCTGCCGGAGACGCATCGCCGCGGACTTGTAACTGCATCTTGAACCCACCAGTGTTGCCAATACCTTCGACAGGTGGGGCGCCAAAGGCGAGTACCAGCGCATCTTGAATTTCCCCCCAGAAACGTCCACGGAGCTGTCCTAATATCTCATTCGCATGTAGGCCTGGACGACCAGCGCGCTCTTCAGACGACGCAAGAATGATGAACATCGTCCCTGCATTTGAAAGATTGGTTCCTGTGAGAAGCGAGAATCCCGGAATAGCAACTGCACGAATAACGCCAGGGGTTGAACGCGCGATTGCAGATGCACGAGCCATGACCGCTTCAGTACGTGCCAGATTCGCACCGTCGGGCAATTGCGCTGCAACAACAATATATCCTTTGTCTTGCTCTGGAATGAAACCTGTGGGCATCTGTGAGAATCCCACATAGGTCAGCCCGATCAGTCCGCCATAAATCAGTAAGACAATAACGCTAATCCGGAGAAGCATGGCCACTGTGCGGCCATAAACCTCCACCATGTGATCAAACAGCCAGTTAAATCCAGCGAAGAGTTTTCCCAAAACCCAGTTCACCACAGGAGCGACGAACCAGCCGATGACGCCTCCAAGGCAAAAAAGCAGGCTGTACATTCTCCATGCTACGAGGGCAGAGTTCGGCATATAGCCACCCAGGTCAGCGCCTGGTGAG
Source organism: Deltaproteobacteria bacterium (assembly GCA_016874775.1). Classification (NCBI taxonomy): domain Bacteria; kingdom Pseudomonadati; phylum Myxococcota; class Myxococcia; species Deltaproteobacteria bacterium. The sequence goes on along the minus strand of VGTJ01000189.1, from coordinate 3,232 downwards.
TCCAAAAGCGTTGCGAGGGAAGGTGGAAGATGTGGCAACGACCAACATGCCAACACGCCAAAGAGCGCTGCAATCCCAAGTCGCGGCAGTGGCTCTTGTTTTCCGTGGGTAGAACTATCCGTACGAATAAAAAATACTGCACGGGCCGGAGTCATAGTCAGCGCATTCACCGCAGAAATGATCGTCGAAGCTGCGATCGTCAAAGCGAACTGGCGATAAAACTGTCCACTGATACCGGGAACAAAGGCGGTAGGGATAAACACCGCACTGAGCACCAGCGTGATCGCAATCACGGGTCCTGTGATTTCTTCCATCGCCTTGAGTGTCGCTTCACGCGGAGGCAACCCTTTGGCCATCCAGCGTTCAATGTTTTCGACAACAACTATAGAATCATCGACGACAATGCCAATCGCAAGGACCAAACCAAATAGTGACAAGTTGTTGAGCGAGAATCCTAACACCGACATCACGAAAAATGTCCCGATCAACGACACTGGCACATCGATCATTGGCAGCAACGTCGCGCGCCAATCCTGCAGGAACAATAGGACCACAATGAAGACTAAGATCGTCGCTTCGATCAACGTGATGTAGACACTATTAATCGAGTCTTCAATAAAACTGGTTGTGTCGTAGCCGATACGATAATCGACCCCATCGGGAAACTGCTGTTTCAGCCGCTCCATCTCCGCCTTTACACCATACGAAGTCTGAAGGGCGTTGGAGCCGGGCCGCTCGAATATACCTATGGATACCGTAGGCTGCTCATTGAAATAACTGCGTACATCGTAGTTGCGTGAGCCTAACTCAATGCGGCTGACATCACGTAACCTGGTAATCTGCCCACCGGAGCCAGTTTTGACGACGATATCGCTAAACTGCTCTTCCTGGATGAGTCGGCCCAGCGTACTAATCGTGTACTGAAAATCTTGGCCAGTTGCTCCCGGTGGTTGCGCGATCCCGCCAGCCGCAACCTGGATGTTCTGCTCACGAAGCGCACGAACAACGTCACTTGCAGTCATATCACGCGAAGAGAGCTTTTCCGGGTCAAGCCACACACGCATGCTGTATTCGCGGGTGTCGAAAATCAACGCCTCACCGACACCGGGTACGCGGGCAAGCACGTCTTTTATTTGTAGCGTCGCATAGTTGCTAAGATACAGTGGTTCATAGCGATTATTCGGAGAAATAAGGTTGATGACCATCAGCAGACTCGGCGAGGTTTTTTTAGTGACCACTCCTTGTCGTCGGACTTCTTCCGGCAACTTGGGTGTGGCAATCGCCACGCGATTCTGTACCAATACCTGTGCGGTATTCAGATCGGTGCCGAGCTTGAAAGTGACGGTCAGAGTCATGCGGCCATCATTCGTGCTGCGCGACTCCATGTACCGCATGTTCTCAACACCATTCACTTCCTGTTCTATCGGTGTCGCCACTGTCGTTGCTACCACTTGTGCATTAGCGCCAGGATACAGGGCCGTGACTTCGACGGTCGGTGGGACAACGTCGGGGTACTGCGAAAGCGGTAGTTGGCGGACAGAAACAGCACCGATAATCACAATCACCACCGAGAGCACGGTGGCGAAGATGGGACGGTCAACAAAGAAGCGGGTGAACATAGAAATGCCTGTATCAACAAAAAAACTGCGGCGAATATAGAGTTACATATTGGGGTTCCTTCCCTCAGTCATGGGGGAAGGTCAGGAAGGGGATAAAGACAGAGAACCCAAAACTGAACATGCGCGTTCGACCCCATCCTAGGCTTCTCCCTTAACAGGGGGAAGGAACGTTGCCGTGGAATCCATATCTCTGAGTATTCTCTCCATGCTACGGAGCCGGTGTCTTTGTCGCTGCCACCGTTGCGGCACCAGCACTGGCATCCGCCTCCAGCGTGGGCATGGCTCCACGTTGCGGTACCACCGTTACCCCTGGACGTACACGTTGCAGTCCGTTGGTCACGAGCCACTCTTCTGGTTTCAGGCCAGCTTTGACCACTCGCAATCCATCGCTTTGGATCGCACCAATGTTGACAGGTCGGTATTCCACGACATTCTTTTCATTCACCACCCACACGTGTTTCTGTCCCTGGTCGGTACTGATGGCACGATCCGTCACAAGCAGTGCTTGATAGGTATCGCTCCCAGGGATGCGTATACGGACGAACAAACCAGGAGTAAGAGTACGATTCGTATTAGGAAAAACGCCGCGCATACGAATAGTTCCAGTAGTTGAATCGACACGGTTGTCAATGAAATCGAGGGTTCCCGGTTGCGGACCTCCCTCTTCGTTTGCCAGTGTCAGCGACACCGAAAGGCGAGCCTCTCGTTGATTGTTGTTCGTCGAGCGGGCCAACTGTTGATAGCGCAACATCGAACGCTCATCGACATCAAAATAGGCATACATCGGCTGCAACGAAACGATGGTCGTCAGCACCGTCGCATCAGCGTTCACCAAATTGCCTTCGGTCATAAAGGTCCGACTGATACGTCCGCTGATAGGTGCGGTCACTTTAGTAAACTCAAGGTCTAACGCCGCCCGCTGCACCGCAGCTTGACCAGACTGAATCGCCGCATGGGCTTCACCAAGATCGGCCATAGCATTGTCAAGGTCCTTTTGACTAGCAGCTCCTTTCGGCAGCAAGCGTTGGTTACGCGCCACATCTGCCTCCGCACGTGCCCGTTTCGCTTCCCATTGGGCAACATGGCCTCTGGCCGAATCAAGAACGGTCTGAAAAGGGCGTGGATCGATCAGAAACAACAGGTCACCTTTTTGCACCTCAGAGCCTTCTTTGAAATTGCGCTTGATGAGATAACCGCTGACTCGTGCCCGGACCTCGACCTCTTCGACTGCAGCAGTGCGGCCAGTGTATTCATCGTAGTCAATCACCGCTCGTTCGACCGGCTGACTAATCGTCACCGTTGGTGGTGGCATGGCCATCATCGGCGGTGGTTCTGAATGACACCCGCCAATGCCGAGAGAAAAGACACTCAATAGCAACGGATAAACAACAACGTTCCGACTCAGCATGCGCGCACTGTAGCTGGAGAGACACGCAGTGCGAAGTGGGGGGAGGTGTTGACCCATCAGTCACAACTTAAGGAGAAATTGCTGTGTGTTTAGGTGCTCCGTTGCGAGTATGGGTTCCTTCTCCCTCAGGGAGAAGGTCAGGATGAGGGAGTCGAGAAGTCAAAAGCCCTGAGTTTTCATCCCCTCACCCTAGCCCTCTCCCTGA
>VGTJ01000188.1 GCA_016874775.1 Deltaproteobacteria bacterium | reverse complement strand
TGCGCGGCATTACCCTGAACAAGACAGCCATGCGGACGGTCGAAGCGCGACTGGAGCGTCATCCCAAGTTGCCCAAGTGGGACATCTTCATCCGCCCCGCTACTCCTGACTGATATAGGGGGATTTTCTTTTCCAGAATTCGCCTAAGACGAACAAATTTGGGACTAGCGGCTAGGGACTTGGGGCTTGTAGGGAAGAGGGAACTAGCCCCTAGCCCCCAACCCCTAGTCCCAAGTTTTCAGATCCCCTTCGCCGCCACCATCACCTCATCACGAAACTTCCTCAGTTGCGCGACAAACTCGTCGATTTGCGGGTTAGCAACTGGAGCCAGCAAACTCGATGCACCCTTCTGGCGGTACGCACGGATGGCCTCCAGCGAAAAATACGCTTTGTTTGCAGGGAACACACAGGTTGTAATAGAAGCGAAATCTCTGCCGTGTTCAGCGCACAGTGCTTTCAGTTCTGTTGACTTCGCCGCGAATTGTTCTGGCGAGACAAACGCCGGAAACCAGCCATCGCCTTGTTGCACCACACGTTTGAGTGCAGCACGGGTCTCACCACCGAACCAGATTGGTGGATGCGGCTTCTGCACCGGCTTTGGAGCGAAACCAATTTCTGTATCGTGGCCCCGTAATCCAGCAATACGCGGTCGCGTGTCGGTCCACAGCGATTTCATCGTCTGCAGATACGCACGTGAAACCTTAGCACGATCAGCAAACGGAACGCCGAGCAACTCGGTCTCCTCGGCAAACCAACCCACACCAACGCCAAAGATAAAGCGACCCTTACTGACTTGATCCAGTGTCGCAATCGCTTTCGCCGTCAGAATCGGCGGGCGATAGGAAATCACCGCCACGCTGGTCCCGAGTTTGATCGTCTTAGTGTGGGCTGCTAATGACGCCAGCAATACAAACGGATCGTAGAAATGATCGTCTGGAGTGAATGACGGGCGCCCATCAGCCGAGTATGGATACTTCGAGTCATGTTGAGTCGGGATCACAACATGATCGTTAATCCACACCGAGTGATAGCCTAGCTCCTCTGCGGCTTTGGCAGCGGTGACATAATCCTCAACCGAAGCTCGACGACCCAATCCTAAGAGATGAATGCCGAAATCCATGAGAAGAGGCCTTTCTGCTTATTTTTGCCCACTGTTCAGGCAAGGAACGTTGGGCCTGGCGTATAAACATTTGGGGCTGGGGGCTAGAGACTTGGGGCTTGTGGGGAAGGGAAAACAAGTCCCTAGCCCCCAGCCCCTAGTCCCATTTTTACGTTTTACGCATTACGCCTCACGTCCTCACCCCGCCTTCCGTCGCCGATACTTCTCCACCATGTATGCGCCCGCCGCAATGGTCCCGCCATCAACCGGCAACACGACACCTGTAATGAAGCTCGAATCTGGAGACGCGAGAAACAAGGCAGCATGGGCGATTTCATCAACCGTACCAAGACGGGCAATCGGCATGTGTTGCCCGCGTTCGCGTAACGCATCTGGTGGCCAGGTGCGCAGCAGTTCAGTATCGATCGGACCAGGGGCAATCGCATTGACGGTGATACCGTAGTCAGCCAGATCGAGCGCTGCCGCGTGCGTCAAACCAATGATGCCAGCTTTGGCCGCTCCGTACGGTGCAAGGTCAATCGGACCGATCAATCCAGCAATCGAGGCTATGTTAATGATGCGCCCATAATTGCGCTTGGCCATTTCCTGGGCTGCGGCTTGCGCGCAATAGAACGACCCATTGAGGTGGATATTGATGTGCCGTTCCCAGTTCTCTTTGGTGACTTTAAGAAAGTGCTGCGCTTTACCAATGCCAGCGTTGTTTACCAGCACATCGAGTTTGCCAAGCGCGGCTGCCGCCTCATGAACAGCAGCTTGCGCTTGTTCACAGTCGCTGACATCAACCGTTTTAACGAATGTCCTTCGTCCCAGCGCTTTGATTTCTTCGCCAGTTGACTGCGCCCATTCCGCATTCAAATCAAATATGGCAACGTCTGCCCCCTCACGAGCAAAACGCAGGGCAATGGCCTTGCCAATTCCGCGGCCTGCGCCGGTGATAAGGGCAACGTGATTTTGGAGTTGCATGAGAGTTCCTTTCTAAAGCGTAAAACGTAATGCGTAACCACCCCACCGCCCCGTCTTGTTACGTTCTACATATTTACGCTTTACGTGCTTACACCGTCTTCCCCGCCATAAACCCACCATCAATGGGAAATGTCGCGCCGGTAATGAAATCTGCTTCAGGTGAAGCAAGAAAAAGAATCAGGTTGGCAATTTCCTCGGGTTGCGCCCAGCGACCTGCGGGATGGGCTTTCTTCAAGGTATCCATCACAGACGGTTTCTCAAAGTATGAAGCCGTCATCGATGTCTGCACAACTCCGGGCGCAACCGCATTCACTTGAATGTTCTTATCAGCCAGTTCCAGGGCCATCTCTTTGGTCAGACCCACCACGGCATGTTTCGAAGACACATACGCAGCGCGATTAGGGACGCCAGTCAACCCAGCAACTGAAGCGAGATTGATGATCTTCCCGCCCTTCCCCTGCTTCACCAGATGTTGGGCAACCACCTGACTACTGAGAAACGTACCACTCAGGTTCGTGCCGATCACGCGCTGCCATTCAGCAAACGGTAAATCCAGGAAGGGAATGATCTCACGTACGCCTGCGCTGTTGACCAGAATATGAACTGCTCCCAGACTTGTCACAGCTTGAGAGACCATCGCTTGTGTCGACGCGGGATCGGTCACGTCAACCTTTATCGCAACAGCTTTTCTTCCGCTGCTTTGCACCTCAGCGGCAACTTTTTCGGCATTGCCAGCATCAAAATCGGCAACAGCAACATCGGCACCTTCTCGTGCAAATGCCAGACACGTTGCACGACCAATGCCACTGCCGCCGCCGGTAACGAGGACGTATTTGTTTGTGAATTTCATTGTACCACCCTCCTTTTCCCCCACGGTTCAGATCGTGGGTTATATTCTATCGTCCATTGAGGACTCTGTAGTTTTTTGGTTTCCTCCCTAACGCCTAAAGCCTGAAGCCTGAAGCCTATAGCCTCGCGCTTGCCTACTTCCTGAAAGCCGGCATCACCTCTTTCGCAAACATCTCAAACGCCGCCGTACCCTTCTTTGGATCGAGTCCAGGAAGTTGGGTCAGCATAATGAAATGCGTGCACTGGAACTCTTTCTGGAACTGTTCCAACTTGCGGGCCACTTGATCTGGCGTACCGACCATTGACGCACGGCCAAAGGCGGAGTCGCGTATCTCGCTGTGATGTTTGAAGGTCCAGACATCTTTATCGCCTGGAGCGTCATTGGCTTCAGCAAGGATGTGTCCATAGAACTCCATCATACTGTGCAGATGCGGTGCGACATTCTCCCAAGCTTCGTCTTCAGTCTTCGCAGTGTAGACCAAGCGGAGCTGGGCGATGTTGAAGTCTTTGGGATTGCGTCCGTTCTTCTTGAGTTCGTCGATATACCATGGTGCGGGGTCAGGACCGAGGGTCGCCATCAAATGACAGCCTTGCTTAGCGACACGTCGCGTCGCTTTCTCAGCGCGGGCACCAATCCACATGGGCATGGGACTCTGCACTGGTCGCGGCGAGAGCGTCATATTTTTCACTTGGTTGAATTTGCCATCGAACGTCACCTTCTCCTCGGTCCACAGTTGCTGAATGAGCTTCACTCCCTCGTGCATGCGCGCTGACCGCTCCTCGCGTTTCATACAGAAAGCGTCAAACTCCATGTACGAATAGCCCTGGCCAACGCCGAGGTCGAACCGACCATTAGAAATGACGTCAACGCAGATGGAGTCCTCAGCAGTCCTCACCGCGTTATTGAATGGGAGCAGCAGAATAAACGTGCCTATGCGAATGCGACTGGTTCGCGCAGCCACAGCAGCAGCCGTCGGCAGAACCGAGGGATTATAACCATCTTCCGTAAAGTGATGTTCAGTAAGCCACGCATTATCGTAACCCAGCTCCTCGCAGCGGACGATCTGATCGAGAATGTCCTTGTACAATGCCGGAAATGGCCGTTGCCATTGTTTTGGATTACGAAAATCTTCCATAAAGCCGAATTTCATGTACGTTTCTCCCTTAGTAGAGGAATCTCCGACGGCCTTGATCTTTGTGCACGCTTCTTTCAAAAGTAAAGTGGGTCGAAACTTGGGAGGAAAAAGGAGAAGCACTATGCGTACGGTTCTACGATTTTCACAACTCGTGATTGCTCCTTCTCTCTTCGCAGGGCAAACCAGCTTTGCCGCCACCATCAAGGAACCAGCGCCTCTTGTTGATACGACCGTGAATCAGGATCGGGGTCAAATTCCTGCAGATCGTCCCCTCTTGCAAGTTGCACAGGCGGCGTCTGACCGAAATGATTTTAACCAAAAGGTGATTACAGAATTCCGTGCGAACCAAGGAAAGGTTGGCGGTCAGTTTGCTAACAGACCGTTGCTGTTGTTGACGACAACTGGCGCGAAGAGTGGCAAGACATATACACCTCCACTTGCGTTCACAAAAGATGGCGATCGTTTCGTCGTTATCGCCTCGTTCGGCGGAGCCCCCAAGAATCCCTCTTGGTATCACAACTTAGTCGCTCACTCTGAGGTAACAGTCGAAGTCGGCAACGAACGCTTTAAGGCCAAAGCTACAGTGCCGACAGGCGAAGAACGCCAGCGTCTGTACGATCGTCAGGCCGAACAAATGCCAGCGTTTGCCGAGTATGCGAAAAAGACCAAGCGGCAGATTCCTGTCATCGTGCTCACGCGGATCAAGTAAGCGCTGGGGGAAAGGCCTCTCAGCCTCTTCTACTACTCCATTTGGGACTAGGAGCTTGGGGCTAGGGACTTGTGAGGAAGGAGAACCAATCCCCAGCCCCTAACCCCCAGCCCCTAGTACGTATCCGGCGGTAACTTACTGTGATCCCAACTGGTGGTTTTCACCGGTGTGATTTTGAGAATCGCCCGTTTCTTGGCACGTTCTTGCACCACAGCACTGGCTGGAGTCGGAGTGCCGCCTTCCTGAAATGCACGAATCTCCCGCATAATTTTGAATACTTCATCAGGCTCGTCGATGACCTCACACCGTCCACGAATCATGACGCCTTTCAGTTCGTTGTATGCCGTACCGGTTTCAACCATCACTGCGACTTGCGGGTTACGGCGGGCGTTCACCACTTTCTGTGCTTTTTTGAAGGACGTCATATACACGCAGCCATCTTTGATCATATAGGCCATCGCGACCGCATGCGGGAATCCATCTTTATCGATGGTACACAACATCATTGTACGCGCTTTTTCGCTGAGAAACTTATTGCTCTCTTCCGGCGTCATTTTGATTTGGCTTTGGCGGTTCATTCTCTTTCATCTCCTGGTCTCACATTCTGGATTGCTTTGAAGTAGGCTTTTAACAAGCTATCTCTCTTTTAAGAATTCGGACGGGCATCTCCGTGGAGTTTTTCCTGTACCCATAGATTCAACAAGGTCTCTGGAGACACCCCTCTCCGTTCAGCCAGTGCTCGTACCTCTGCCGACAACGTGGTATCCAACGCGTAGTAGGTGACTTCAGAGCGGATATCGACTTCAAAATCTACGGGTTTCGTTTGCTCCCAGTATTCAGTCAGGTCGTGGGTGTCCCAGAATTCACCCATTTCTGCATACGACTGGCCTTTAGAAATTGAACTTTTATTTTTTCCCATAAGTCCTCTTTTCCGCTGGTGTCATTTCGCGGGCTGATAAGATTAACGCACGTTGATTCGTCTTGTAAACAAAAAACACATTCAAGTAACGGCCTGCCTCTGTTCGTCCTTGGGCCACATACACGTTTTCCCCGCGGCGATGCCCTTTCTCAACAAAGCGATACTTGGGCTTCCGCCGAAAGACCTCTCTCACTTCTTGCTGTTGGACGTTATGCTTCCAGTCCAGCTTATCGACGATTTCGGCGAGCCAGATCAGACCACCAATCTTCACTTGAGTCCCTTTCGCTCTTTCTCAAACCGACGCTCTGTATTTCCCACAAATTCTCTTCATTCATGCCAACTCTTCAATTAACACCTTTGCCTCTTGCAAATCTTTTGTGTCGAATCCTTCGGTGAACCAGTTGTAGACTTCAGATAATATCCGGTGAGCTTCGGCTTTTTTTCCCTGTCGCTGCCACAATCGTGCGAGGCTAACTGTTGCCCGCAGTTCGAGGGATTTGGCGTGTTGTTTGCGAGAAATTTCAATCGCCTTCAGAAAACACGCCTCAGCTTCAGCTTGGGGATCAGGAGTCAGGGACCGAAGGCTGGTGTCTTCAGACTTGTCTTGACTTGTCATAATTTGATCGAGACTAGGCTTGGACTTTTGTAGTGTCAGTTCCCCTTTGAGCCGGTGAAGTTCAGCTTCGTAGAAACGTTCTTCATTCTTCTCTGCCAGCACCAGTGCCTCGTCAATTACCTTCAATCCTTCACCTGTCTGGCCGTTTCGCTCGTATCCCAAAGCCAACGCACCGAGAAAAATGGCACCCACAGCTGTTCCCCCGTGGCACCGAAAGCAGCCAATCCCTCTTGGAGCCGTGTAATGCCCGCTTCTCTCTGCTCTCGGGCTCCGGTTTGCGCCGCATGTTCAACAAGCGCCCACCCTTGCAGATTAGATGAGTACACAGACCATTCTGCAAACCCGTGTTCCTCAGTAAGTATTGATGATGCTTCCGCGTGAGCATAAGCCTCTTTCCCTTCACGACGGAACAGGCGTACAAAGGCAGCGTAACCCAGTGTCGCTGCCAAACTAAAAGGGTGAGAAAAGATCTGAGCTGAGGAAAGCACGATCTGAACAAGAGTCAACGCTTGGTCTGGATAACCACGACACCAGAGATTTGCTGTAGCAAAACCTGGAACCCAAGAGCCCGGATCCTGTCCCAAGTGATAGGCCAGACCGCCATGCTGTTCAACCTTATACAAAGCCAGAGCTTGGTCAAAATGTTTTTGTGCGGGAATCAACTCTCCAAGCCACAGTAACGTTCCCCCCACAATCCCGTGGGCGATAAGAGATAAAGTTAAATTATTCTGGCGATGGGCGACAGCAAGGAGCTGTTCTCCCAGGGTAAGAGAGGTTTTGAGGTTTCCTTGCACGGCGTTAAATGCCCATTGCCCAAACAGAACTTGTGCAACCTGTAACGGTTCTCCTATCTGTAGACACAATCTCTGCGCCTGAGTATAAATTTGCTCCGCTTCGGTAGTACCGTACCCTTTCATGGCAATCAGCGATGTACCAAGACCGAGGAGAGTGGCAAGCTCTTGTCGATCTCGCTCAGGTGTCTCCGGCAGCACCTTAAGCGACTCTAAGGCCGAAGTTAAATGTGTTATTGCTTCTGTATTTGCCGACCGCTGTACCGCTTGTTCCCCAGCCAGTTGGAGATAATCGACGGCTTTCTGCGTGTTGCCACTCCGACTGTAGTGATAGGCTAACTCATTGTAATGATCGGCAAGCCGAGTGCGGTACACTTCCTCAATCGCTTGCCCCGTACGTTCGTGCAGCACTTTGCGCCGTTCGATAAGTAAAGAGTTGTATGCCACTTCCTGCGTCAGTGCATGCTTGAAGATGTACTCCACTTCGGGAAATGCAGGCTGTTCGTAGACAAATTCACTGGTCTGTAACCGCGATAAGAGCCGCTGCAGATGCTCTTCCCGTTCTGTGACCACTTTGTGCAGAAGACTGGAAGAGAATTCGCGTCCGATCACTGCCAGTGTTTGCAGTAATGCTTTCTCTTGCGCCGGTAAGCGATCCATGCGGGCGGAGAGAACTCCTTGGACCGTGGTTGGAATGTGTATCGTAGGGGCGGGTTTCACACCCATCCCGATAGTTTGTGTCAACAGACCTTGCTCGCGTAATTCCTGCACGATCTCTTCCATGAAGAACGGGTTGCCTTCGGTTTTGTCGAGGATGAAGCGTTTGAGGGATGGTAACGCATCGGTCACTACCCTCACCCTGTCCCTCTCCCTGGCAGGGAGAGGGGACCCAAAATCGCTGAGAAGTGCCTCTAGCATCTCTTCCGCTTGCTCTTTACCTAATGGGTCAAGGCGCAACTGCGAGAAGTAAGTTTTGCCACTCCATTGCTGTTGATATTCGGGGCGATAATTGACGAGGAGTAGGATGCGCGCGGTGGCGATGCTCTCACTGAGCAGTTGCAGAAAGGCTTGTGTCTCCGCATCGAGCCAATGCAAATCCTCAAAGATGATCATTAACGGCTGATTAAGGCTCTCGCGCAAAAGCAAACGTTTGATCGCTTCCAAGATGCGCTTGCGACGAATCTGCGGGTCCATCTGCTGCAGCGACGACGTTGCTTCAGCAATGCCCAATAAGAAGAACAAATACGGAACTGTGTCCTCTAAACTGCGATCCAGTGTCAGCACTCTGCCGGTGATCTTCTCGCGGCGACGTCGCTCATCGTCTTGGTTGATGAGTTGAAAATAGTTCTTCAATAAATCGATCAGCGGCAAATACGGGTAAGCTTTACCATGTGAGACAGAGAAGGTTTCCAATACGAGACAGCCACGTTGCGACAACAGCTTGAATTCATAGAACAACCGCGACTTACCAACCCCTGGCTCACCCATGACTGCGGCGATTTGTCCATGTCCAGCTTTGGAATGTGCCATTGCTTGTTGAAGCAAATCCATCTCATGGTGGCGGCCTATAAACCGTGCGAGTCCACGCCGTACCGAGAGTTGCAGTTTAGTACGTAACGGCCCAACGCCTGAGACTTCATAGATATGCAATGGCTCAGCGAAACCTTTGATCTGCGCCTCACCCAGCGCTTTGAACTCAAAATAGCCCTCAGTGAGTTTGTAGGTCTGCTCGCTGACCAGAATCGAACCAGGCGTCGCGAGGCTTTCCATCCGAGAAGCAAGGTGCGTCGATTGGCCAACAGGGACGTAATCGGTATGGAGATCATCTTTGCGGATCGAACGCAAAACAACTTCTCCGGTGTTTACCCCGACTCGTAGTTGCAGATTGATCCCCTTCTCCTTGCGTAAGCGCTCAGCCTGTCTCCGATTCTCTTCTTGCATGAGCAACGCCGCATAGAGAGCACGCTGTGGATGATCTTCATGCGCAATCGGCGCGCCAAACAAGGCAAAGACACCATCGCCGAGAGATTGGGCGACATAGCCTTCATAACGATGGACCGCATCCATCATGAGTTGCAACGTCGGATCGAGAATGGCTCGCGCTTCTTCAGGATCGAGATCGGCAATCAGATCAGTCGAGCCTTTGATATCGGCAAACAGCGCAGTAATACTTTTCCGCTCCCCTTCTGCCACTCCACGTGCTTCCATCGCTTCCCGCTCGGCCCGGATACGTTCAGCGAGATGAGGGGGTGTCCAGTGTCCAGGGTCTAAAGGCCGTCCAGCGTCTACAGCTCTTGCGACTCTGGACTCCGGCCCTTGGACTTTGGACTGTCGCGTAAGCGGCGTCGCGCACTCATTACAAAATTTCGCCCCAGGTGGGTTGTCGGTCCCACACGATGGACATTGTAACGGCAGCGGAGTGGCGCATTCGTTGCAAAATTTTGCACCTGGTGGATTGTCAGTTGCACACGTTGCGCACCGCATTATTACCCTTTTCTTTTGCTCGATCTCAGTAGTCAGTTAGCAGAGGAATTGCAGGATGGCCAGGGTGAATGGTAAGAAACGAGAGGCGCGAACCGTAAAACGTATTAGGTGAAACGTGTTACGTGTTACGTGGATTCGTATACGCAGTTCACGTAATCGCTCACGCAACACGCAATACGCAACACGCAATACGTACCACGTAACAGGAGGTTTCCATGAATTTTCAGTTTACCGAAGAACAAGAAGAGATTCGCAAACAGGTGCGCTCGCTGTGTTCACGCTTTCCCGATGAATACTGGCGCGAGCGGGATGACAGCGGTGAATTTGCCTGGGATTTCTATCAGGCAGTTGCTGATGCCGGGTATCTCGGCATTACCATCCCACAAGAATATGGCGGCAGCGGACTTGGCATCACTGAAGCGGCGCTGGTCATGCAAACCATCGCTGAGTGTGGCGGTGGCACCCAAGCGTGTTCTTCGGTCCATCTTGGCATCTTCGGTTTGGAGCCTCTGATTAAATACGGCACTGCCGCAGCAAAAGAGAAATACCTCGCCAAAGTCCTTAAAGGCGATATTCACGTCTCGTTTGCTGTCACCGAACCCGATGCTGGCACCAACACCACGCAAATAACCACCTTCGCCACGCGTCAGGGTGATGGCTATATGATCAGTGGCCGCAAGGTGTTCATCACCAAAGCGCAAGAATCGAAAAAAATGTTGTTGCTCGCTCGCACGACCCCCTACGATCAGGTGCAAAAGAAAACGGCAGGCATTAGTCTTTTCTTCGCGGACATCGATCCCAAAGCGGTCGAGGTACGCGAACTGCACAAATGTGGACGCAAGTCGGTCGATACCAATATGTTGTTCATCGACAATTTGTATGTCCCCAAAGAAGACCTGATCGGCGAAGAAGGCAAAGGCTTCTCATACATTATTGATGGTATCAACCCGGAACGTATCTTGATCGCTGCAGAATGCGTCGGCATGGGCAAACGTGCAGTCGAGAAAGCCGTGCAATACGCCAAAGAGCGCGTGGTCTTTGGTCGTCCAATTGGTATGAACCAAGGGATTCAGTTCCCACTGGCTGATTCCTGCGCCAAACTTGAGACAGCAGAACTGATGGTCTACAAAGCTGCCTGGCTCTATGACCAGCACAAGCAGTGTGGAAAAGAATCCAATATCGCCAAGTACATGTCCGCCGAAGCCGCCTGCGAAGCTGCGGACCGTGCCATGCAAGCCCACGGTGGCTACGGCTATATCAAGGACTACGATGTCGAGCGCTACTGGCGTGAAGCGCGTTTGTTCCGCATCGCGCCGATCTCACAAGAGATGATCCTCAACTATGTTGGCGAGCATGTGTTGGGGCTGCCGAAGTCGTACTAGTACTCTGGCAACTAAGTTAAGAGGTATTCTTGATTTTCTGGATGCGGAACTCTTTCGGCTCCCCTCGGCGTTAAGCGTACCAGACGTAAGAAGGAAAGGGTGCCGAAAATATCAAAAAATTAAATAGACAGAGTACTAGTACCGTGTCTCATAATTTCGTGAGCAGTTGTAGGGCGTGCGAAGCGCGCCAACTGACTAGCGCGTGGTACGCGTCCTACGATTTCACCGCTAATGGACTTGCGAAACACGGTACTAAATAGAAACTCACTCGATGGAAAGTGCTAGGCGGCGAGGGGAAGCGCATACACCTGACGTTCCACCGGGAAGGACCGGCGTTTTTGCAGCCAAGCAAAGACTAAATTGACTAATTCCTCTATACTCTGACAGCGATGACAGCGGGTAA
>VGTJ01000187.1 GCA_016874775.1 Deltaproteobacteria bacterium | reverse complement strand
TCAGGGAGAAGGTCAGGATGAGGGAGTCGAGAAGTCAAAAGCCCTGAGTTTTCATCCCCTCACCCTAGCCCTCTCCCTGAGGGAGAGGGAATTACTGCACTGCCAACAGCTTAAGTTGTGACTGGTGACGCTACGGTCTCTCGGGTGACGACCCAAAGTGTACCCATCTCGTGTGGTTTGGTTTAGGACCACAGTACTCTGGCGAAATTCCCTACATCTTGCTAGAGCATGTGAAGCTGTGCGCACAAAACAAACTTTAGTCCCTGCCCCTCTTCCTGCCCAATTCCCTGCTGACTATTGGGAATATATTGTTGGGAGTTTAGACGAGGGGGTCTTTGTCCTCAATCAAGAGTATCGCCTTGCCTTCGTCAATCCAGCAGCCGAGCAGTTGACCGGTCTGTCAGCAACACAGGTGCACGACCGCCCATATACTGAGGTCTTTGCCAGTAATCCTTGGATTGTCACGATCATTAAACGGATGCTTGCCTCTGGACACCGGTCGACCGCTGGCGAAGGTGACCTGCAGAACCGCTTTCTCCGCGCAACCCCGGTTCGCCTTATCTGCTCTCCGATTATTACCAATGACGGTCAGTTTCTTGGAGTTGTGGCGGCCCTCCATAATCTCTCGCATCAGAAAGAGATGGCACAAGAGGAACAAGAAACTATACGGCTCGCCCAACTCAGCGTCATCGCAGCAGGCCTCGCTCATGAGATTCGTAATCCCTTAGCCGGAATCCGCGGCGCTACACAATTGCTGCAAGGACGCGTGAAAGAAGATGCCTCAGCGTTCGAATATACCACCGTCATGCTGCGGGAGATTGATCGATTAAGTAATCTGCTAGAACAGTTGCTTCAGTTGTCCCCTCGTACACGCTTCACACCACAACCGCTGAACGTCCATAAAGTATTGACAGATGTTCTGTTGCTTGAGCATGGCACAGCACCGAAAGGGCTCAAAATCGTTACCCAGTTTGATCCCAGCTTGCCGGATGTCGAAGGCGATGAAACGCAGCTTGCCCAGGTTTTTCGCAACGTTATCAAGAACGGCATGCAAGCGTTACAGGGAATTCGCGGGGGCGTATTGACGGTGACGACCCGTATCGCCTCCGATTTTCATATTCTGCGTACCACAACTACTGCACTGCCAGTGCTCGAACCTCCGCTCCCAGCACCTGCAGAAGGAACACTCCGATCCCGAAAAGCCCCCCCTCCGCCTGACCAGCCTGCGGCATCGCCATCCCCGCGCATGGCTCGCTTTCTCTCTGTCGATGTCAACGACAATGGCCCTGGAATTGCCACAGAACACCTCGGTCAGCTCTTTACCCCGTTCTTCACCACTAAGACTGGCGGCACCGGCCTCGGCCTGGCAATCAGTCAACGTATCGTCGTCCAACACGGTGGCCTCATTCGCGTTGACAGCGACGCTGGACACGGCACGACTTTTCATATCTATCTTCCTGTCGCCTCGTAACATACAGTTATGACACAACCTGCTATTCTCATTGCCGATGATGAAGACCTTATTCGCCGTGTCCTCGCTGACGCCCTGAGCGAAGAAGGCTACACCGTAGAAACTGTCCCTTCAGGAAAGCTCGCCTGGGAGCGACTACAAGCGCAACCATTCGCCTTGGCTTTTGTCGATATTCGCATGCCTGACCTCACTGGACTCGACCTCCTCCTTCGGGCTCAGGAAGCGCAGCTGCCAACGTCCATCATCATTATGACCGGGCAGACCACCCTCACGAATGCTGTCGAAGCAATGAAACGTGGGGCATTCGACTATCTCCCCAAACCCTTTGATCTCGAAGAAGTCAAAGCCCTCGCTGCTCGCGCATGTGAAGCGCAGCGCCTCGTCGTAGAGGATTCCACGCCTGCACTCGCAACCCCAGGAAAGAGCGAGCAGATCATCGGCCACAGTGCCGCCATGCAGGAAGTCTATAAAGTCATCGGGCGAGTGGTCAAAAACGACGCGACGGTGCTCATTCAAGGAGAAAGTGGTACCGGCAAAGAACTGATCGCTAAAGTCATTCACCGTTATTCTGCACGCTGGCGAGCGCCGTTCGTTGGCATCAACTGTTCGGCGATCCCGATGGATCTGCTGGAAAGCGAGTTCTTCGGCCACGAACGTGGAGCCTTCACTGGAGCAATCGAGCGGCGAGTCGGCAAATTCGAACAAGCGGCAGGCGGGACGCTGTTCCTCGATGAAATCGGCGACATGCCACTGGTGTTGCAAGCGAAACTCTTGCGCGTCATTCAAGAGCGCGAGTTCACCCGCATTGGTGGGCGTGACACGATCAAATCTGATGTGCGCATTATTGCTGCAACTAACAAAGATCTGGCCGCAGCTGTCCGAGAACATCTCTTTCGTGAGGATCTCTACTTTCGCTTGCGGGTCGTTCCTATCGCTTTGCCGCCATTGCGACAGCGACGCGAAGATATTCCTGAGTTAACCACGTATTTCCTTGATAAGATCAACCGTTCAATGGGCACCTCGGTCACTGGCATCTCTCCTGACGCACAGACTGTGCTTTTCCAGTATCTGTGGCCTGGGAATATCCGTGAGTTGGAGAACGTCTTGTTACGAGCGGCAGTCCTCGCTCCTGGACGCATGCTAACGGTCGCAGACCTCTCCCTGCCTAACACCGATGCACCCTTACCAGAAGACTTGACAGAGCTGCCACTCGAAGACGTTGTCCGTCGCAAACTCAGGCCTTATTTTCAGCGATCATCGGGCACCATCCCCACAGGCCTGTACACCTCAATCATCGAGCAAATTGAAAAGCCGCTGATTGAGCTCACGCTAGAATACACAAGCGGTAACCAGTTGAAGGCAGCGGATGTGCTTGGCGTCAATCGCAATACCTTACGGAAGAAGATTACTGATTTGAAGATTGAAGTACGGAAAGCAGGGACTGGGGGATAAATCAAACCACGAAAGATTCATACACTCGCGCTGTCACCCTGAGTGCAACGAAGGGCCTCTCAGAGAGATTCTTCGCTGCGCTCAGCATGACACGGTTCAGTGTCTGTCGTGTAACGTGTACGAATGTTCTCGGGTCTGATTTAGGGGTCGGGGATCGGGAACCGGGGGGTCGGGGGTCAGAAGTCAGGAAACGAAGAAACTCACCCATCGTATCTGCGTAGATTAAGCACCGCCCCCGTTGGTCCTGAACGTAGCGACAGCGAAGTCGAAGGATAAATGGCACTGAAAGCATTGAGTTCGCAAGTAAAGGGAAAACAAACAGTTATGAATCAACAAAGCCAACACCCGGCCCCTGGCCCCCGCCCCCCATTCTCCTTCCCCAGTCCCCTCTACACCATAGCCGACACACTCGGTCGACCAGAGTTGTCCTTGATTGAGGTCGCTGAGAAACTCTGCGCTGGTGGCGCAAAGATTCTCCAACTGCGCGCCAAAGATCTGCCATCACGCGATTTTCTTGAGATTTCACACAAAGTGAAAGCAATTTGCCATCGCACTGGGTGTGTGTTCATTGTCAATGATCGCGCAGATATTGCCCTTGCTGTCGAGGCCGATGGCGTGCATGTCGGCCAGGAAGACCTCCCGCTCGAAGCTGCACGCAAAATCCTCGGCCCTCAGAAGATCATCGGCGTTTCAACTCACGACCCACAACAAGCGCAAATAGCTGAACGCGATGGCGCGGATTACATCGGGTTTGGCCCAATGTACGGTACGACAACAAAAGCGACAGGATATACAGCCCGCGGACGTGAGCAACTCCGTGAAATCCGCGCGCAGGTTCGCTTGCCAATTGTCGCCATCGGCGGGATCACGGTAGAACGTGCTGCTGCAACCCTCACTGCTGGTGCCGATGCTGTCGCGATGATCAGCGAGCTGGTTCTCGCTCAGGATACTGCAGCTAAGGTGCGGGAGACGTTAGACCACCTGCGTATTGGTTGATTCGCTCGTTCCCAGGCTCTGCCTGGGAACGTCATGCGCACGAGGCTCTGCCTCAGAATACAATAAGGGTTGAGCCCTTCAGACAGTGCAGGCCCAGGCTCCGCCTGGGCCTGAGAATAATTCGCCTGTCTACTTCATCCCCTGAATCACATGCGTGGCGAACTCCGTCATCCCATTGTGGTCTGACGCAATGGCCACTTGCTTGACACCTAGCGCTTGCATCGCCCGAACTCGTTCTTGAATTTCCTGAGCTGTACCAGTCAATGTCGTTTCCTTGATCATCTTTTCCGTCACGAGCGACGCATGTTCCGGCTTAAACGCTTCGCAATAGCCTGTGTAGAGATCAAGGTGGCGGGTCTCGATCGGCGCGTTAGGAGTGCGATACGCATACTTAAACGCCATTACGTCGTCGCGAATATCGCCGGGTAATTCATGTGGATCATTCACCGAAAGGGCAAAAATGTTGCACTCAGACGTCACCAATGGCCCCACGGCCTGCTGGAGGTCCGCTAAAGTTTCACCTGGCTTGGTCAGATGAAAGGCCGTGAGTACCAGAATATATAAGTCTTCGACTCGTTTGCCCGCACGTTCAGCTCCGCGGCGGACGTGGCTTAGTGTGTATTTCAGCAGACTGTCACCCACAGTGCCAAAGAGAATGACACCGTCACCAACTTCCCCCGCAAGTTCGAGCGTTTTTGGTCCACTCCCAGCAATCAGCACTGGAATAGGCTCTTGCAGATTGATGTACCCACTATCGGGATTGAGAAACTTAATCATGCGGCGCCGGTCCCCTTCCTCGTACGGAACGGTCTCGCCACGCCACAGCCCACGGCAGACATCGATGTGCGTACGCAACTGCGCCAGCTTTGCGGCTGGCATTCCCATCGTCCGGCGCGTTGTGTTGCCGGTACCAATACCCATGACCACTCGTCCTGGTGCGAACATGTTGAGAGTGGCAAAGTTACAAGCCGTGACAGGCGCAATGCGGGAGCTGGGATTGGTCACATTGGTGCCAAGTTTTATTTTCTTGGTCGTCGTCGTACACAAAGCCAGGCACTGAAAAGCATCAGACCACACCAGCTGCGAATCGCCGACCCAAACGTGAGTGAAGCCATTGTTTTCGGCAAAAGCCGCATCTTTGTGCGTTTCTCCATTCGCCAGAAAGATCACTCCAAAGTCCATGATTGCCTCCTCAGAACCCTTGCACATACGCCGCAATATCTGTCACTGCTTGTGCATCAAGTATCGAAGGATAGAGTCGTGGCATTTTCTCCGAAGGATTCTCGATCCAGTTGATGGTGGCTTTCATATCGAGCCGCGTGCGTACGGCTTTCAACGCCGGGCCAGAGCTGCCTTCTCCCTGGTTGCCATGACACGCTGCACAGTTCTTGCCGAATAGCTCTTTGCCGCGTGCGACATCTGCAGGTGCAAGTGCTGCGGTGGTCACCGCTGGTGCGGTTGTCGTCGCTGCCTGTGGTGCCGGAGCTACCGACTTCGCGTGTTCTGGCAGTGCGTAGATCACCAGGTGCGGTTTGCCACCTTCACCAAAGGACAAGCGCGAGGACACATTGCCTGAAGTGAAGGCCACATACTGAGTCCCACCAAGTGCGTATGTAATCACACCACCAGCCATTGCACCGCCAGTCGCTTGTTTGAGTAATACTTTGCCAGTTGCAGATGCAAAAACCAGCAGATTGCCAGCCATATCGCCGGTGAATGTCACACCACCTGCGGTCGGTGTAACCCCTGCGACCACAGGTGCCTCAGCATGATATTCCCAACGCAGCGCACCCGTATCGGGATGCACGGCTCTCACCCACCCACTCTTGGTGTCGTCCATGGTGTAACTGCCACCCAGCAGAAACTGGCCGGGCCGAAACTCAACCTCATCGGACTTGAACACTGCACACTGGTCGACAGAGCCCACCACAATGTGTTTGGTTAGCTGATCGTAGGCTGGTCCATTCCATTCGACCCCACCTAGTGGCCCTGGGCAACCATGCACACCTTGTGTGGTGGGATCACGATCGGGTTTCTTGATGGTTGTCACCGGAACTTTGAAGACGCGCTTTTTGGTTTCACGGTCGACGCCATAGAGAAACCCATCTTTGCTGCCAATCGCGACCATCGGGCGCCCCTTGCTGTTCCAGTACAACATCGGTGCGGCGGCAACATCGAGATCAAGGCCGTCGTTGGTCAGCATCTGATGCCACCACTTGAGTTGCCCCGTGCGCGCGTCGAGCACCACCATACTGTCAGTGAACAGATTGTCCCCTGGCCGATGACTAGGCGCAAAATCAGGCGCAGGGTTTCCGACCGGGACGAACACCTCACCGCTTGACATGTCGAGGGTATAGGTCGTCCAGCTCCCACCGCCGCCGTAACGCGCACTGTTCGGATCTTTCCAGGTTTCTGCCCCAACCTCTTTGCCACGTGGGATCGTGTAAAATCGCCACACCTCATGGCCGGTGTTCTGCTCGTACGCCATCACCCGTCCACGTACGCCCCAGTCGCTACCAGCCGCACCAGTGATTATGAGTCCCTGCCACACAATGGGAACAGAGCTGAAGAATTCTCCTTGTCCGGGATCACCAGCCTGCTGCTGCCACACCGTCTTGCCAGTTGCCGCATCTATGGCCAACAGACGGGCATCCGGGGTGCCACGAAACAACCTCCCATTCGCGAAGGCAACGCCACGGTTAATCTGGTAGAGCTCCTCCTGCTCAGGCTTGTAGGTATTGCGCCACCGCACCTGGCAGTTCGTCGGATCAATCGCCAACGTGTCATGCGCATTGGTGAGATACATCGTGCCGTCGATCTGGATGAGCCCAGCCTGGAATGTTCCTGAGTCATCAACTTTCAGACGACAGACTTCCTTCAACGATGCAGCATTCTGTGTGTTGATTTGATCGAGCGACGAATATCGTTGACCGTTGACCGTTCCATTGTAGGTGGGCCAATTGGTATCCGTTGGACCAGCAGCCTTGCCTGCACTCGCGGCCAGCAACATGGCCGCTATCATTACTGCGGTCGATGTGCGGCGCAGCATCATTCTCCTACCCTTCATAGCATCTCCTCCCTGTATTCTTCTGTTGTGGTAGACACTCTGCCAATATGGACGTTCGTATATTGCAGAATTTCGCGATCGAGTCATGGGGGAATTGTGGCATTGTGACATTTCATCATCGGGTCATCGAATCACTAAGGAAACTATTCTTGAATCTTTAAAATTCGCTTGCGTCTCTGTCAGGAACTCCCTACAGTCCGCAGAAAGAGACAGTACGTGCCATCACATCGAGGGAAAAACAGAGAGAAAAAGGAGGAAACTTATGGCTACAGGACAGACTGTCACATATAGTTTTAATCACCGGCATCTGGTCGTTGACGATGTACCAAAGACTGTCGCGTTCTATGAGAGCACGCTTGGTGCCAAGCGAGTCCAGGAACTGGAGTTTCGTGGCAAACCCATTGTCCGTCTAGAGCTGGACGGTTTACCGCTCACCATTTCTCAACAGATTCACGTTGGGGTAGGCGATCATATTGGCTTGGCCGTTGATGACTTTGAGGCGGCAGTCGCCGACCTGCGCAACAAAGGAGTCGAGTTTATCGTCGAGCCGACAGACATGGGGTTTGCCAAGTTTGCCTTCATTAAAGATGCCGCCGGGAGAACACTGGAAGTGATCCAGTATATGAAACAAAATTGACGGCAGGACGGATGACGAAGGCTCCAGCAATTCACCATTGCTTGTATCTGTATTCCCAGCTTTTGACCCTCACCCCAGCCCTCTCCCTGCCAGGGAGAGGGGACTCTGCGGATCAACGCTACGACCGCGCACGAATCTCATTCAGGATCGGTTCAACATATTCAAGGCACCGTTCAGGGTCTTCACTCATGGGGAAATGGCCAAGCCCAATCATCGTCTGGTACTTCGCTCCCTTGATGCGCCGCGCCAGCTCTTCTGACATCTTCGGCGTACTCGCCCAATCGTATTCGCCAGTCAGGAGGTAGACGGCAACTTTGGAAGTATCAATTTGTTCTGCGGTCTGACTTAAGTCATGATCGACTGAATAATAATAGAGGTCGCCTTTGAAGACCGGCGGTGCACCTTGACTGTACACCCACGTGGTTTCACGACGGAACTTCTCTGGAGCGGTCGGCGCCATCAGGCCAAACATCGAACTTGCTTTAAACTCATTGCTCACGCGCGGATGGTTCCAGGCATCGCGATACCCACCCGGCGTCGCTATGGCCGCTTCCAGCCCGATCACCGCACGGAATGCATTAGGGTAATAAAGGGCAAGATCCGTCGCGAGATGCCCACCAATCGAACTGCCCATATATACCGGTCGATCCAATCCCAGTTCACGACTCAACGTCACCGGCACTTTCATGAGAAAGTCTTTGGTGAGCTTATACTCCTCTTTCCACCATTCCTTGCCGGTCGGCGGCACGGACTTTCCATGGTACGGCAAATCATACGCGATCAGACGAAAGTGCTGCGCCAGGCGATCATTCTCAAGAAAATGGCGCCACTGTCGTCCATCAGCACCAGCGGTATGTTGCATCACTACTGGTATGCCTACTCCATGCTCTTCGAAATAGACTCGGTATTCAACGTTGTCGATCGTCAAATAGACATAGCGTCCGATTGCTTTGTCAAAACGCGCCATAACTCACCCTCCACATCAGTTTGCCAGTGCCCGCATGATGTCGAACAAGCGACGCACCGCCGGATAGTACGAGTAGAGACTTTCCATGTCTCCAGCTACTTTGAAGCCGTGATGCGTCATCGCGCCCCAGAGATCGACATAAAACGGTTTCGGAATACGCTCCAGAAACTTTTGCCACTCGCTCGTCGGTGCAGACACGACAAGATGCACGGGAGTCAGAAACGCAATGGCCTGATGTCCTGAGGTAACATCTGCAATACGCCCTTTCTCTATTTGCAACAGCAACAGTTCATCGCCCATTTCTAATCGTAAATTCGTATCCCAAAACCGCGCCGCCAGGCGGAACTCAGGATCATTATTCGCAACTTCTTGTAGCTTCTCAAAAGCCATCGTGACGTCTCCTTTTTGCCGCTTTCAACTATCACGCCCCGCCTGCTTGTGCAGTCACCACCACTGCCTGCAAGGTCGAGCGAAACGGTGCGGCTCCACCGTGCTGCGCTAAGTCCTGTGCTACGGCATCGGTGATGGCGTCCAGCGACGCTCCGCGGTCTTGCAGTGCTGCGCTGAGTGGCGAACCTTGTAAAAAACCTGTCGCTAATGCTTTGGCACTCTCACTGTGAGCCGGGAATGTAACAGTCTCAAGCTGGACGTTGGCAAAGCCATTCGTCGTCAGCAACTGCCGTAAGACGTGATGATCATTAAAAATAAAAGGCGTGAAAAACTGTGGTGGATCAGCGGGAAATAACCTGGCAAGTGTTTTATGAGAAATATCCACGAATGGATTCGTAGCGATAGTGTCCCACACGTTGAAGGCAAACAAACCGCCCTTGCTCAGGACCCGACGGGCTTCGCGAAAAGCGGCTTGCTTATCGGGAACAAACATCAAGCCGAATTGACACACGACCGTAGGGAATGAGGTGTCAGGAAATGGCAGGGCGGCAATATCTGCTTGCTGCCAGTCAACATTCTGTAGAGTTCCGAGTTTCACTTGCGCATAGTCGAGCATCGGTTGGCTCAGGTCAGTCGCGATAATTTTCACACTTGGTGAGAGATGCGCACGTAACTGTCGCGTAACGATCCCAGTGCCGCAAGCCATTTCTAACACCGGGCCAGCACCATGAGCCGCCACACGCCGAGCGAGGTCGATAGCGTATGGCTCAAACAACACCGGACCGAGATAGCGATCGTACAGTTGGGGAATGGACCCTGAAAAACTGAGAGTTGGTTCTGCCATAATGTCCTCCACGAAAAAGCAGTCTGATTAGGTCGCATCAGTGTCAATGAACTCGCTTTCAGAGGAAGGGAGAGGAATAAGATCACCCTGCGCACGAAGACCTTCCAGGTGAAAATCAATTGCTTCTTTGATGAGTACTCTTACGTCCTTACGTGTCTTTGCGACAGCGATACAACCTGGAAGATCAGGAACATGGGCACCCCAACTCGACTCGCCTTTTTCAATAATGACGAGATAGCGCATTGCGTCACTCCTTTAAGCCAGCTTGCTTGAGGATGCTGTTTAAAGTTCCAGGTGGGATATCTACGCCAAGCTTACCAGCAACGGTTACTGTACCGCGTTTGATTGGGTGGTGAAACTGACGGTGGTCACCTCTGGTCCGCACGAGAGACTACCCGTCTGCTTCAAGCATCTTGATGAGATCCCGAACCTTCATAAATCTTTGGCAAAAGCACACGGACGCAAAGCTTCTCGGCCTTCAGGTCGTAGGCATTATCACCCTACTTCCACCGTTTGATAACTGCTTTCGAGAACGACTCGATTGTCTCGCGTGGATCGGTCACAGCTTGGATTGCCACCTGCTTCATTCCGGCCTTTTGCATGGCACGAATGGAATCCATGACTTCTTCGCGTGTGCCAGTCAACGTCGTGGCGCGAATCATTTTCTCGCTCACAAGCGCTTCATGTTCTTTCTTAAAGCCCTGCAGATATTCGCTATACATTTTCAGATGTCGCGTCTCGATCGGTTCGTCCGGTACGCGATAGGCATTCTTGAACGCGACCAGGTCCTTGCGCAGGTCGGCAGGCAATGCCTGTGGATCAGGGCACGAGAAGGCAAAGATATTACTCGACGATGTGACAAATGGTCCCACGGCTTTGCGCACACGTGAGGTTTCGAGCTTTTCGCCTGGTTCGGTCAAATGAAAGGCAGTCATACACAGTGTGTAGATGTTCTTGGGGTTGCGCTTCGCGCGCTCCGCACCCGCGCGGACATGATCCATACAAAAGTGAATCAGGCTCGGACTCACTGCCCCAAAGAGGATGACACCATCGGCAATCTCGCCTGCCAGTTCGAGCGTCTTGGGACCGCTGGCGGCGATGTAGATAGGCACTTTCTTCTGTAGGTTAATCGCTCCGCTTTTGGGATTGAGGAACTTAATCATGCGCCGGCGTTCCCCCTCTTGGTATTGGGTAGTTTTGCCGCTGAGCAAATCCCGACAAACACGAACATGTTCACGCAACACTTCCAGACGCGCAGCCGGCATACCTAACGTCCGACGAGCAGTGTTGCCGGTGCCAATACCGAGAATCGTCCGTCCAGGCGCCAGAGCATTGATCGACGCAATCGAACACGCTGTGAGCGGCGCAATGCGTGACATGGGATTCGTCACGCCTGGCCCCAGAAAAATTTTCTTCGTCTGCACTGCACTCAGTGCCAGTGCGGCATAGACGTCACTCGTCAACATCTGCGAATCATACAACCACGCATGTGAAAACCCACGCTTCTCCGCCAACCCGACAGTGGGCGCAATGTTTACGTCACCAAAGAATACAAATCCAAAATCCATCTCCCATCCTCCTTGTCGGGCCGCTCAGTTGGACAAGATTTTCATAATACAGGACTTACGCTTGAGGACCACAAGTATCATTTTAGGGATATGATTACCAAGAAGCAGTACGTCGAATATTTGGTGAGCACGCCGAAGAATTGCACCTGTACGTATCTGGCCGAGCATTTGGAAGA
>VGTJ01000186.1 GCA_016874775.1 Deltaproteobacteria bacterium | reverse complement strand
TCCACTACACCCGAAGTGATTCGAGACGCACTGGCGACGGTTTCTACCACACAAGTCCGGCAGTGGTGCCAGCAGCACCTGGGGCCGTCGCTCCAGGCCCAACGCCAACAGGCCTTCCGCCAGCTCACGCTAGCGGAAGAAAAGCAGGTCCACTTTCAACAGGCAGCGTGAGGCGTCTTTGCACCAGGCCAGCCGTCCGCTAATAATAAGAGGAGGTGGGCGCGTAAGCGCACGCGCTCATTGGCGCCTTTCCGATATTGCTCGAGCAACGCTTGGCGCTCCCGCTTGCTTATGCGAAGATGCTCCCCGTCCATCGCTTCACCTCCGTAGGCACTGACAAACTTTATCCATTTGCCATCCTAGGAGGTGAAGCACTTTCCGTCCAATGGGTTTTTATTTAACGCCATTGCTCCCACCGGGAGAGGACTAGGGTGAGGGAATCAAGTGGCCATTCTCGTAGCGTGCGCCATGCGCACGAATTCCCCTATCTCAAGTTCACTTCATAATACGTCCGCTTCTCATGCGCATTGGTTCCTGGCCACACCGCCCAACCTTCCCATGCGCCACCTTCTTTGCGCATGAAACGGGTATGCACTTTCACCCAACTATGATCACGAGCGATTTCCATCAGGTTGTACAATCGTGGTGTCGACTCTGGCCGGTCTTTGGCCACCGCGCCAAAGGAACCTGCCCCGACGATATGAATCTTGCGCGGATGCACGTAGCCAACCAGATCGGCTCGTTCTTCGTGCACATGGCCATGCAGACATAACTTCACATCTGCCCTGCGGAGCTGTTCGAGGAACGCATCAGACTGCATCATCTCTCTGCCCGTCGCGGGATGATGCCACACCGCCTAAGCGCAAGGCGAGGCATGATTTACCGACATTGCTTTCGCCAACCAAGACGACTTTGGCGCTCGTTGAATGCACAGATGAAGAGGCTGTGACGACGACAGTGTCGTCGCCAGTGATCGGCCAACTACGCACCGCAATGTCATCATTGTCGAACTGTTCGGCGGCCGATGTCACTGCACCAAATGAGACATCCAGCAGAAAGTACTTCGGTGATGGAGTTGCATGGCGCGCAACCGCAGACCAGGTTTCAGTCGACCACAGCCGGACCTCACCATCGGCGGAGCCGGAGGCAAGGTGGGAGCCATCGGGGGACCAGGCCACGCTCTGGACGAAATTCTGATGGCCTGCGAGCGTGCGCAGCGCCCGGCCACTGCTCACCTCCCATACCCGCACGGTCTGGTCGTCGGAGCCGGAGGCAAGGCGGGAGCCATCGGGGGACCAGGCCACGCTCCGGACCGAAGACTGATGGCCTTCGAGAAGTTGTTCGAGATCACCTGTGGTGATATTCCAAATGCGAATGCACCGATCCTCTGAGCCTGCCGCAATGGG
The DNA here is from genome assembly GCA_016874775.1 of Deltaproteobacteria bacterium. Lineage (NCBI taxonomy): Bacteria > Pseudomonadati > Myxococcota > Myxococcia > Deltaproteobacteria bacterium. The sequence continues at coordinate 10,182 of VGTJ01000186.1, read as the reverse complement.
TTGTCCGTCTGGTGACCAGGCGACACTGTGGAAATTACTGGCTGGCCAGCCGAGAGTTTGGCGGAGGTGATATGGAAAGGTCGCTGGTCTAACGACAGGACCGAACGATGATGTCTTTGCAAGTGTCGGTGAACCTGGATCGAAAAACTTTTTGAGCCGATCAATAAGTGACATGGCTCTTTCCTCTTAGCTGAACTTGGCGTGGAGCTCAAGGGAAAAATGGGGCGTGTGGTTGTGGGCGCGGTTTTCGGGGTCACGAAAGGTATGTGTGTTGGCGGAGGTCTTCGTGCGCATAGCGCACGCTACAAGAGCCTTTGCCTCACGTCGTCATGCTGTGACGGAAGCCGAGGAATTTATTCCGAGGTATCCTCGACGGCCACGCTAGGGCATCACACACGGAATCACTTGGCGGCTGTGTCGTCGATAGATGCGGAAGTCAGAATCCGTAGTAAGAATGACAGGGTCAGAAAGTATTTCGCTCATGCGCACCAGGCACGTATCGGCAAGACTCATGGGGACGTCAGCATATTTTTGCAGGAGCTTCAGTACAGGCTCGCTATCATCACTCAAGTTGTACGTGACACGCAGGACCTGACGACGGAGCAGCCCACAGAGACCAGGCATCCCACGGGGACCAAGGAGATGGAAGGCTTCAGATAGAACAGACTCACACGTATTCCAGGGAGGTGTATAACTCTGCGCTTGTGTGGTCGCCCATCGGTGATGTGAGTCGCGACGGCTCAGTAAAGCCACAAGGAAACCTGCGTCAACGAGGACGTTTCTTGCCATAGCCAGTGGCTTTCAAATAAAGTTTCTGTCGCTCGCTTAAGTCAGTAGGCAATCCATCGACAGAACCGATGAGATCCGCAATGGCATCAAGAGGTGTCGCTTGAGTTCTCGTTCCTCTTTTTCCGTGTTGCAAACGCTCTCGTACGATGTCGGACTTCGAACATTTGCGTTCACGAGATTCAACTTCTATTTCAGCAACGAGTGGTTCGGGTAACCTTACTGTTAAGGTTTTCATAGATGCACTGTATTACAACGCTGCCAGAGGCGCAAGACAAATGATCAAAGAGACCCTCGTTCTCACAGCACGCGCTATGGGCCCATGTGCATCACATTGTGATGCGATGACTGTAGCCGGGGAATTTATTCCCCCGGCACTATCCCGGTATATCTTGTCCTCGACACACCTTGCATTTTTCCACCAATCGGTTAGCCGTAGTGTCTTTCTCCGTTCGTGAATAGAAAGCAGGGATCATGAATTTGCATAGTATATTGATCGCCAATCGCGGCGAGATCGCTATTCGTATTATGCGGGCGGCGGCTGAACTTGGCATTCGCACGGTAGCCGTCTTTTCTGATGATGATACGCAGTCGCTTCATACTCGTAAGGCTGATGAAGCCCGACCTCTGCGTGGGAAAGGGGTAGCGGCTTATCTCGATATCGATACGATTATCGCTGTCGCTAAAGAAGCCGGTTGTGACGCCATTCATCCTGGTTATGGTTTCTTAAGTGAGAATGCGTTGTTCGCGCGTCGTTGTGTTGAGGCCGGGCTGACATTCGTTGGTCCGCGCGTGGAGATCCTCGAACTGTTTGGTGATAAAGTCCAGGCGCGGGCTTTGGCTGAACGGTGTGGGGTGCCAGTGCAGAAAGGGACATCCACCGCGACATCTCTGGATGATGCGAAGAAGTTTCTCGCCTCTTTAGGCGAGGGCGGTGCGATGATGATCAAGGCCGTGGCTGGTGGTGGTGGCCGTGGGATGCGCGCGGTCGCGCGACTTGACGAGGTGGAGGAAGCCTACACTCGTTGCGGCTCTGAAGCGCAGCAAGCGCTTGGCAATGGTGATGTCTATGTTGAGCAATTGGTTCCACGCGCACGTCATATCGAGGTGCAAATTATCGGCGATGGTTCCGGTGCCGTCACGTATCTTGGTGAACGAGAGTGCAGTATCCAGCGTCGGCATCAGAAGATCGTCGAACTCGCGCCCTCACCAGGTTTACCATCTGGTTTACGTACTCGCCTAACGGCGGCCGCAGTGCAGATGGCGAAAACGGTGCGTTACAATAACCTCGTTACGTTTGAGTTCCTGGTCGACGCCAACAACTTGCGCGATGATTCACCATTCGCCTTCATCGAAGCCAATGCGCGCTTGCAAGTCTAACACACAGTGACTGAGGAAATTACTGGTGTTGATCTTGTACAGACGCAACTGCAACTGGCTAGTGGTCGCACGCTGGCGGATTTGCGTATGCAGCAAGCTGAAGTGCCCACACCACGCGGTTTCGCGCTACAAGTACGCATCAACATGGAAACCATGAACGCTGATGGTTCGGTGCGACCTGCTGGCGGGACGCTATCTGCCTTTGAGCCACCGTCGGGGCCTGGGGTGCGTGTCGATTCGTTTGGCTATGTTGGTTATCGTACCAGTCCAAGTTTTGATTCGCTGTTGGCGAAACTGATTACGCATAGTAGGTCCGCGGACTTCAGCGATGTGGTGAAAAAGACCTATCGCGCTTTATGTGAATTCAAAATAGAAGGGGTCGCGACCAACATTCCGTTTTTGCAGAGCCTCTTACAACACCAGGATTTTCTTGCGCATCAGATTTATACCCGCTTTGTCGATGAGCACGGCGCGGAGTTAGTCGAAGTTGATCGGACTGCCCATCAACGACTGTTCTTTGAACCTGCGACATCGGTCGCGCGGGCGGGGGTGAAGCTTGGAACTACAGATCCTCTTGCCGTATTGGCACTGGGCAAAGGAGAAGGCGTGGCCGAAGTCGCGCAAAGCCCCGCGCCGGCGGTGGCTGCGCCAGTGATGGTTGATGTTGTCGGGCCAGACAACACGACCCCAGTACCTGCACCGATTCAAGGAACAATCGTCAGCGTTGAGGTTCACGACGGTGACACGGTCCGTAAAGGTCAACAATTGCTGGTAATGGAAGCGATGAAGATGGAACATGTCATCCAGGCTGATCGTAACGGCATCGTACGCCAGGTGGCAGTGACAGTTGGTGACACTATATATGAAGGACATCCGTTGGTATTCATTGAAGAAGCCGATGTGGCGCTTGATGCCGTCGAAGAAGTCAAGCAAGTCGATCTCGATTATATTCGACCAGATCTTGCTGAAGTACAGTATCGTCACTCGTTGACACTCGACGCCCAGCGCCCCGATGCAGTCGAGCGTCGTCGGAAAACGAAGCAACGGACCGCGCGGGAAAATGTTGATGACCTGTGCGATCCGGGCACGTATAGCGAATATGGGTCATTGGTGATCGCTGCGCAGCGTTCGCGTCGGACGCTTGAGGATCTGATTCACCGCACGCCAGCCGATGGCATGCTTGCCGGTATTGGCAGTGTGAATGGCAGTCTCTTCGATCAGGAGCGCGCGCGCTGTATCCTCATGTCCTACGATTACACCGTACTCGCTGGGACACAAGGCTTTAAGAATCATACGAAGAAGGATCGCTTGTTTGAGTTGGCCGAGCGGCTACGTTTACCAGTTGTATTCTTCACAGAGGGTGGAGGAGGCCGTCCAGGAGATACGGACTGGATCAGCCCGGCTGGACTCGATGTGATGGCTTTCAATATATGGGGGCGCTTGAGTGGAGTGGTGCCGTTGGTTGGTATCAACTCTGGTCGCTGTTTTGCGGGGAATGCGGCGATTCTGGGGTGTTGCGATGTGGTGATCGCGACAGCAAATTCCAACATCGGTATGGGTGGACCAGCCATGATCGAGGGTGGCGGACTAGGGGTCTTTCGCCCCGAAGAAGTCGGACCAATGTCGGTGCAAGTGCCAAACGGTGTGGTCGATATTGCCGTCACCGATGAAGCCGAAGCCGTCCAGGTTGCCAAGAAGTATCTCTCTTATTTCCAAGGCCCGATACGTAACTGGGAGTGTGCTGATCAGCGTTTGCTGCGCGGGATTATTCCCGAGAATCGCCTGCGCATTTATGATGTGCGCAAGGTGATTGAAACGCTGGCAGATACGAATTCGGTGCTGGAGATACGGCGCCATTTTGGTTTAGGCATGGTAACCGCATTCATTCGGATTGAAGGACGTCCAGTGGGGGTGATCGCCAACAATCCCAATCATCTCGCGGGCGCGATCGATAGTGATGGTGCTGATAAAGCCGCGCGCTTCATGCAGCTCTGTGATGCGTTTGATATTCCGCTCTTGTTCCTGTGTGACACGCCAGGGATGATGGTTGGCCCAGAAGTCGAGAAGACCGCTTTGGTGCGGCACTGCTCGCGCTTGTTTGTCATCGGTGCCAACCTTACTGTTCCGTTCTTTACGATCGTGTTACGCAAGGGATATGGTCTTGGTGCGCAAGGCATGGCGGGTGGGAGTTTCAAGGCACCGATTTTTACCGTGACGTGGCCGACTGGTGAATTTGGCGGTATGGGTCTCGAAGGTGCGGTCAAGCTCGGCTTTCGCAAAGAACTCGAAGCGATGACTGACCCGGCAGAGCGTAAAGCATTGTTCGATAAAATGGTGGCGAAAGCATACGAGCATGGCAAAGGATTGAACATTGCCTCACACTTTGAGATTGATGATGTTATTGACCCGATGGACTCACGTCGCTGGATTATGGGCGCGTTACAGTCTGCACCACCGACATTGCCGCGCGAAGGGAAGAAGAGACCGTGCGTAGATACATGGTAGGGAGAAGCTTTCAGCTCTCAGCTTTTGCAGCAACCCCTTCCCCCTTACTTGTCTGGCTGACCGCTGAGTGCTGACCGCTGAGTGATTCTTCTAAATGCTGACCGCTGAGTGCTGATAGCTGAATGCTTCTTCTAAATGCTGACCGCTGATTGCTGACGGCTTTCCAGAAACTAACTTATGAACCCAACTCACATCACAAAAATTGCCCAAGAACTCAACATTTCACCCAAACAAGTCGAAGCCACGGCTGCGCTCTTGGCTGAAGACGCAACGGTTCCATTTATCGCTCGTTATCGCAAAGAGGCGACTGGTAGCCTCGATGAGGTCGCGATTACGGCGGTTCGTGATCGCCTTGCGCAGCTTGAAGATCTCGACAAACGGCGCGAAGCAATCCTCAAGTCGATCACCGAGCAAGGCAAGATGACTGATGAGCTGCACGCCAAGATCATGGCGGCTGAAACAATGACAGTCTTGGAGGATTTGTATCTGCCGTATAAGCCCAAGCGTCGGACTCGTGCGACGATTGCCAAAGAGCGTGGTCTGGAGCCTCTCGCGCAAATCTTGTGGGAACAGGGGACAGTCGATCCGCTGACTGAGGCGAAGGCGTTCATCAATGCAGAGAAGGAAGTTTCATCGGAAGCTGAAGCGCTGGCTGGTGCGCGCGACATCATGGCTGAATGGGTGAGTGAAGATGCCCCTGCTCGGGAGGAACTGCGCGAGCTGTATTTCAATAAGGGTGAATTTCATTCACAAGTGATTCCCGGCAAAGAGACCGAGGGTAGCAAGTTCGCTGATTATTTCGATTGGCATGAGCCCGTAACCACAGCGCCGTCACATCGAGTGCTAGCCATGCGTCGCGGCGAGAAAGAGGAGTTTCTTTCCTTGCGTATTCGCGTACCAGAGGAAGATGCGGTTGGCCTGCTCACCAGCCGTTTCGTTAAGGCCAAGAATACTGCGGCTGAACAGGTAGCAATGGCTGTGCAAGACAGTTACAAGCGCTTGTTGTCGTTATCGATTGAAACGGAAACACGGCTTGTGACCAAGAAACGCGCTGATGAAGCAGCGATTACCGTGTTTGCTGATAATCTACGCCAGTTGCTGTTAGCCTCGCCACTCGGTCAGAAGATGGTGTTGGCGCTCGATCCGGGTTTTCGTACTGGCTGTAAGTTGGTGATCCTTGGTCGCCAAGGGCAGTTGATTCATTCGACTGCTATCTTTCCGCACTCAGGTGAACGCTCAGCAGCAGAAGCGGCAACTGCTCTACGCACGGTGTGTGAGAAATTTCCCATTGAGGCGATTGCGATCGGGAACGGTACCGCGAGCCGCGAGACCGAAGCGTTTGTCCGACAGCTCGATCTGCCGAAGTCGATTACGCTGGTCATGGTCAACGAGAGTGGTGCGTCGGTGTATTCGGCATCGGAAGTCGCACGTGAAGAATTTCCTGATCATGACGTCACCGTGCGTGGGGCGGTGTCGATTGGCCGCCGCTTGATGGACCCACTCGCTGAATTGGTGAAGATTGATCCGAAGTCGATTGGTGTTGGCCAGTATCAACACGATGTTGACGAAGGTGCACTGCAACAACGTCTTGATGATGTGGTGATGAGCTGCGTGAACAGCGTCGGGGTTGAGGTCAACACGGCCAGTAAGCAGTTGCTCACTTATGTGTCAGGGCTTGGTCCTCAGTTAGCGCAGAACATCGTGACTTTTCGTGATGCCAATGGACCGTTCACTTCACGGCAAGACCTACGCAAAGTGCCACGACTTGGACCCAAAGCCTTTGAGCAAGCCGCCGGCTTCCTGCGTATTCGCGACGGACAGCATCCACTTGATGCCAGTGCAGTGCACCCAGAACGCTACTCTCTCGTCGAAACTATCGCAAAGGACCTGAAATGCACCGTCAGTGATTTACTGCGGGAGGAGGCGACTCGTCGACAGATCGCGCTTGATAAGTATGTGACCAATGACGTGGGTCTACCGACACTTAACGATATTATGTCGGAACTGGCCAAACCTGGCCGTGATCCACGGGCGCAGTTTGAAGTCGTGCGTTTTGCTGAAGGGGTGGAAAAGCTGGAAGACGTGAAACCTGGCATGAAACTCCCTGGGATCGTGACCAACGTTACCGCCTTTGGTGCGTTTGTCGATATTGGCGTGCATCAAGACGGTCTCGTGCATATTAGCCAACTGGCCAATCAGTTCGTGAAGAACCCGCATGACGTGGTCAAAGTACAACAAAAAGTGAATGTAACGGTGCTCGAAGTGGACGTGGCGCGGAAACGAATCTCCTTGTCGATGCGCGATGATGCGGCTCCAGTACCTGCAGAGGCTGCGAAAGCACCACGGCAGACTACACAATCTCGACCACCGCAGCCAAACTGGCAACCCCCACCACAGAAGCCGCGCCAGGAAGGGTTTAGTAATCGCCTAGTCATTCCCAAGTTGAAGGGATAGTGGTACTGGTCTATCGTGACATAGTTGGGCAGTACAGCGACGTCATTCCGGGCGAGCAACGCGAGACCCGGAATCCAGGAGGCATAACTAGAGACCTGTATCAGAGGCTCCTGGATGCCCGCTTTCGCGGGCATGACGAAGACATCAGTCTCAAAGTTATCCAGACAAACGAAGGAGGGGCATTATGGCTGAACTTGCATATCTCAGTGCCATCGAGATCGCTGGGCTGATTCGCGAGAAAAAGCTGTCAAGCCGCGAGGCGACCGACTATTTTCTCGCACGGGTGGAAAAACTCGACAAACCGATCAATTCTGTCGTCACCATCGATGCCGAGCGCGCGCGCAAAGAGGCTGATGCGGCTGATGCTGCGTTTGCACGTGGAGAGGGAAAGGGCGCTCTGCATGGTGTGCCGATGACGGTCAAAGATTCCCTACAGACCAAGGGCATGAAGACGACGTCTGGTGCACCGGAACTCGCACACTTTGTTCCCACGGAAGATGCGTGGCCTGTTGCGCGTGTTCGTGAAGCTGGGGCGATTGTCTTTGGCAAAACCAACTTACCGATCTACGCGGGAGATTTGCAGAGCTACAATGAAGTCTTTGGTACGACTAACAATCCTTATGACCTTACCCGTACGCCTGGTGGCTCGTCCGGAGGTTCGGGAGCCGCGTTAGCGTGTGGCTTCACGCCAATTGAGATTGGCAGTGACATTGGTGGGTCGATTCGTTTGCCGTCGCATATGTCGGGTGTAGTTGGTCACAAGCCGACTTTCGGCATCGTCCCAGCGCATGGTCAGATTCCTGGACCTCCGGGGACATTGACGCTGGCCGACTTAGCGGTCATTGGTCCGATGGCGCGGACGGTGGAAGATCTCGAACTCGGGCTTGACCTCATGGTAGGACCGAATCGTTGGGATGGCCCTGCCTGGAAGATTGAGCTACCAAAGCCTCGGCATGCAACGCTACGCGAGTATCGTATCGCCGCGTGGCTTGATGATCCCCGCTGCTCAGTTGACCCTGAAGTGCGAGGCTTGTTAGAGAAGGCGGCACAGTCGCTTGCATCGGCAGGAGCGACTGTCGATATGAAAGCTCGCCCCGGTTTTACATTGGAAAAAGTGGTTGACACCTTCATGGCCTTGTTACAGGCCGCGTTAGCAGGTGGCAACTCGCGCGAAAAGATCGAAGCCTTCGCCGTATCACAAGGAGATACTGCGGTTGCCAAGACTCGCCGATTGCTGGCCATGCGTCATCGCGAATGGCTCAGTTATAACGAACGCCGTCTGCAAATGCGGAAACAGTGGGAAGAGTTCTTCCAGAGTTGGGACATTATGTTGCTGCCAGTGATGCCATGTGAAGCGATCAAGCATGATCAGTCTGAACCTCAGGCTGGTCGTACTGTGATAGTCGCTGGCGAAGCCCGTCCCTATTGGGACATGGTGTCATGGATGGCGCCAGCGGGTGCCTGTTATCTTCCCGCAACGGTTGTTCCAGTTGGACAGCTAAAGAACGGTTTGCCCATTGGCATACAGATTGTTGGGCCGTATCTACATGATCGATCGACGCTGCATGTGGCGAAAGAGTTGCTGAAGTTAGTTGGTGGGTGCCCGAGGCCAGAAGGATTCTAGCGGGAGTTCCGACTAGACTTGTGGGTAATCACCCTCACGCGCACACGCCGCGTTCGTGCTGCCCTCTCGCTGGCAAGGAGAGGGCTACGGTGAGGATTGAGAGCCAAGTGAAAGGAATGTCTAATGGTCCAACACAGCAGCCCTCAAAGCGCCATCGGTCTAAGCAAATCCGACCTCCCAACCCCTGCACTGCTTATCGATCTCGACTTACTTGAAGCCAATATCGCCAAGATGGCAGCGCATGCGAAATCGGTTGGCATCAACTTGCGTCCGCATGCGAAGTCGCATAAATGCCCGGAGATTGCCAAACGACAGATTGCTGCTGGTGCAGTTGGGATATGTGCTGCGACCATCAGCGAAGCTGAGGCGTTGGCTGACGCTGGGATTCCTGGAATTCATATTACTTCACCTATGGCCGGACGCGAGAAGAGCGCACGACTTGTGCAGCTCACTGCCCGGCAACCGGATGTGATGGCAGTGGTCGATAATGCGATCCATGCTCAACAGTTGAACGATGCCGCGTCGAGTGCGAAAGTGACGCTAAATATATTGGTCGACATCGACCCTGGCATGCATCGCACCGGCATTCCTGCGGGCGAGGGAGCCATCGCCTTGGTGGAGTTGATTTCTCGCTTGCCACATCTGCGACTGCGCGGCTTGCAATGTTACAGTGGTACCACCGCTCACGTGCTTGGCTATGAAGCTCGGCGCGAGCATTCGCTACAAGCGATGACTCCTACGCTCGAACTGTTTGCTGAGTTACGCAAGCGTGGCTTGCCTCTGGAGATTATGACCGGCGGCAGCACCGGTACCTACAACATTGATTGCAGTTTTCCTGGCATGACAGAACTGCAAGTTGGCTCATATGTGTTTATGGATATCGAGTATCGCGACATTGGCGGGCAAGATGGGCCTGTGTATCGAGATTTTGCTCATTCACTGACAGTGCTATCAACTGTCGTGAGTAGGAGCCATGCGGATTTAGCGACTGTCGATGCTGGGCTGAAAGCCTTTGCTACCGACCGACAGTTCGGACCGGAACCGAAGGACATCAGTGGTGTAAAATACAACTTCGGTGGCGACGAGCACGGCATATTAGCCGTAGATAAGCCGAGTCGCGAGATCAAGCTTGGGGATAAGCTGGAATTTCTGGTGCCGCACTGTGACCCGAATGTGAATTTGTATGATCGGGTATTTTGCGTCCGCGGTGATCGAGTTGAGGCAGTGTGGCCGATTGTGCGCGGCTTTAGATAGGAAGTGTCCAAGAGCCTGGGAGCCTGGGAGTCTAGAAGATGTAGGGTGGGCACGGCCATCCCTGTAAAGGTCGGTTGACTACCGTCGCATCGCCAGAATCCGCGCAGTCGATACGTGCGTTTGTTTTTTGCCACTCAGTTTGTGAGGTACTGGCTTCTTCGGCCCGCGTTTGGACTTGG
>VGTJ01000185.1 GCA_016874775.1 Deltaproteobacteria bacterium | reverse complement strand
AAGCATGCTCCTAAGATCATCGCGTGTTCCCTTCTCTCTCCCTGAACTTGAGTTTCTCCCCACGACACGCGCCTATCTCAGCAGAACCCGCGAAATCATGAAAGATTCAGACCTTTACAGGGATGGCCATAGCGGCCGGCTTTGAAGATGACTGGAGCAACACCGAGGTTGTCTGCAATCGTCTGGCGCAGAACGGTCATCTTCTCTGCTACCAATTCCTTGGGGAGATTCCCGATGTAGGAGTTCCTGGCATTCACAGTTTCGACATGGGGTGGACTTACCCAGGGATGAAGGTGAACGCCGATCTGGCACCGGTTCGACTTGGTGATGTCCACCAACGGACCAAAACCTTGAGCCTGCGATGCGATCGGATAATCAATGACATAGATGGGGCGAATGCCGTACTCGTCAAAGATCCGCTGAGCGACATCAACACTGGCCATCGCACTGACCGCAGTGTTGTTGCGGTCAACCTGACGACTCCAGTCATACTCCTCTTCGGTGTCGATAACGACCATGAGAATCGGGGCAAAGTCGGCAGGGAGTTCTATCCGTCGTTGCGGGAATTGATAATATTCGTCTGCCATGAACTGCTCGGAGCTGAGTGATCATGCGTGACTTCTGGGTCCGCCTATCCCATTCATTTCATTGTGCTTGAAGAAGCCACACCGTTGGTGATTGGATGACGGTACCATGTTCGTGCCGTGAAAGCCAGCGAAATCTGTCCCTCCACACGTCCAGCTGATTGGCGACACATCATACTCAGCGTCGCTCTTCGTCGCGTTCGGCCTTAGCCGTATTACTCTGACGCATCACTCCTACCTTCGAATGGCTGGGCTTTCGACCGGCAACCCCCGTGCACGCCAGGCCATGTACAATTCCAGGTTCACATACTCATCGGAACCAAGCGCAAAGGGTTTAGCTCGTATAGCGGTGTTACACCAAGCAAACATGCGGTGAGATGACCCCAGAGTCTGCCACAATTGTCGGTAAATGGGGAAGCCGTTGGTTTGTCCCTGGCTGATAATCTCCCCGCGCAGTCGCTTGCCACTGTTGTGGTCGTGGCAATGGCCACACGCGAGATTGAGTTGCCCGCGACGCCGCGCGAACGAGGTCCGTCCTGCAGCAAAGAACCGTCGCGCCGGGCCATCAACGGCTACCTGCATTGGCAGGTGGCGGGACTGAAAGCTAATGAAGGTCGCGAGCGCCAGCAAGGGCTCCGATTCGTACTCGAAGGCTGGCGCCTGTATCCGTGTGACCCGGCACCAATTGATCTGCTGCTCTAGGTTGACGAGCTTCCGTCGTTGCTTGCTATAGCGTGGGTAACGTGGCCGTACTCCTTTCATGCTCGTGGCTGCATTCGCGTGACATGTCGCGCACGCGACACCAGTCGTACCGTCAGCCGTATTCCACAGTTCTCGCCCGCGCTCGACCCATAGCATCCCTGGGTTGGCAAATTCGTCGTCTTGGAGCTGTTGGCTTTCCGGCGACAAGTACGTGAAACCAGAGCGTGGCGGGTTGCCGCGGGGTGATGTCTGAGAAGCTGTTGTCGGTGATGATAATGGAGACGGCACCTCGGCCGGGGTCTCTGTCATGGTCACCAGATACGCGAGAATATCTTCCACCTCCTGCTGCGTAAGGATCGTCTGGTTGACATAACGCCCGTCAACACGGTGCAAGTCGTGCGTGCGATGATATGATGGCATGACCGACATGGGAGCAAACGCTTGGGAATCGACGATCCGTAATCGTAGTGTGGCGAGAGATACGCGATTCGCTACACCGTCGAGTGGTGGTCCGACCGTGCCCTGCATGTGGCGGTCTCCACGCGGGGTCATGTGACATACCAGACAATTCCCACGCTCTTGATCTTCAAGAACGGCTTTGCCACGCTTTGCGTCACCCGGTGTGCTGCTGAGGGGCTGCGGGATCGCATGATCGACAATGTGGTACCGCTGTTGGCCTGATTTGCTTGAGCGCTTGTCGTTCGCCTCTACGGACACAGAGGTCAACAGTACGAGTAGAGCGACAAACGACCGCAAGCACTGTTGGTGATGGCGATCCATACGCGGAATTCGTAGCACTCTCTACCCTGGGCACTGACGCTCAAGAAAACGTGTCTGCGGTGATGTTGGTGTACCAGGAGTGTGCATAGTCAGCCTCGCGCGCACGTACTTCCGCCGGTGCGTCGAGTGGACTCGTGCCGTCACTGCCGGTAATCGTTACCAGCGCATCGTTCTCGACACGATAAGCGCCAGTGATAGAGATCCCGTAGTTGGGGGCGACAAGGCTGTAACAGGTGTTCATAAGCACGGGCTCGGGGACTGGCTCCGCACGTAAAAGAGACACAATGGCGGCGGCGCAGGCTTTTGCCTCCACATTGGCGCCGAACGCTGACTTCGGTATGGGGTTGGTGATGGCGGCATCACCGATTATGTGAACATCGCGATGGACCGCCGACTCAAAGGTGGAGGCACGCACACGACACCAGCCTTTCCCCTCGTCAAGGCCGACCTGCCGGGCGATCGTCGCGGCTCGCTGTGGTGGTATGATGTTCGCCACGGCCGGTTTGTATTCGTCAAAATCCGTGCGCACGATGCCTTTCTGTATATCGATCCGTTGCAAACGCCCACCTTGAGACCCGGCAATCCATTCGAGTGTTCCACTATAGAGTTCTTTCCACGCCGCAATGAACAGCTCTTTCTTGGTAAAGTTGTCTTTGGCGTCGAGTATGAGGACTTTTGCGCGAGGCTTATGCTGCTTCACGTAGTGCGCAATCAGACTCGCGCGCTCGTATGGGCCCGGTGGGCAGCGGTAGGGATTCTCCGGGACCGTGATAACCACAAGTCCGCCATTCGGCATCATTTCAAGTTGACGGCGTAGCAGTTCCGTTTGGGGCCCGGCTTCCCAGGCATGAGGAAAGATCGTGCTCGCCCCTACGGTATATCCGTCCACGGCTCCCCACTGGAGTTCAATACCAGGTGCGAGCACGGCGCGATCATAGCTGAGGGTCTTGCCATCACTGAGTGTGATGTGATGTTTGACCGGGTCTAATGCGGTCGCTGTGGCGTACACGACGCGAATACCGTAACGACGACGCAACGTGTCATATGTGTGCGTGACCGAGGTGAGCGGTTGCAAGCCCGCAATCACAGCGTTACTGAATGGACACGAAATAAATTGCTTCTGCGGCGCGATGAGAATGACGTTGAGGGAAGCGTCGCCCAGGCGCAAATACTTCGCGCATGTCGCGCCGCCAAAGCCACCCCCAACCACGACCACTCTCGCTTTCGCCTGAGCCTGACTGCGACTGCTCAGAAGACTCGGGGCAAGCGCGCCCGTCGCGAGCTGCAGAAACGACCGACGTGTTATCATTTGCGCCTCGGCAGTGGCTTGAGCGCGGCGAAATATGCGGCGAGCGCGTCGATCTCGCTCTCTGATACGCCTTGCAGCAAGCGAGGCATCACCGTTCCATTGCGTCTGCCATCGCGAAATGCTCGCAATAGTTCGCCCAAGTCGTCTTGGTTGCGTCCGACCACAGACGGAATAGCCCCTGTGCCGCGGCCCTCGGGGCCATGACACACAGTGCAGACGTGAGCGATAGCCATCGTGCGTCGGAGCGTGGCATCGGTCCCGTAGGCAAGCGCCGTCTGTCCTATGACGATGATGAGGGCGAGCCCCAATGATCGCATCGATAGCTCCTGGAGCCAGCCGTAACTGTTTTTCATGAGCGTGGCAGAACCATGACACTAGCGCGTTCGGTACCAGTCTGTCCGCCGTCGTCAGTCCATGAGACCTCTAGTTCGCCCGATGCTACGGCTGTGGTAAAGAATGATACATAGGGATTGGCTGCGACTCCTGGAAACAACTCGGCGCGGAAGACTTCGACTCCGTTGTAGCGGCACGTGAGGAGATGAATGACATTCTGCGGGATCAATTGGCCGATGTCATTATGGCGAAGGCCAGTTTCCATCGGATGGCGGATGAGCACTCGTACCTCAAACACTTCCCCTTGCGAGAGCGACGCTGGTACTTGGATGCGAGCGTTAGCCACGACCTAACCCTTGTCTGGCGTCCTATGTACGTGGGGTGGGATCGTTACGCTGCTGTTCCTGTTTTTCATCTGTACACGCCGCGGCGGTTACGACCACCCCTGTGGACCCGAGCCACGCCGATGCATCACTCATGATCGCTAGCGCGAAAACCTCCTGGGTCCCGGCAAGGCGAATGCGCGTGTTCACTTCGGCTCGACCGGACTGCGGACCGAGATGAAATCGCGCAATGACCGGCCGTGGGTTCCGCGCTGAAAAAATGTGAATGCTGCGCACGTAACTCTCTGCGGTCATGGGACTATCAACCTGCAGCTTGAGCGGCACCGAATTCCCACTCTCGGCAATCGCAGGCAAGGTCAACTTTACTTTTCCTCGGCTCGGTGTCACTCCTCCTGTAGCCTCAACGATAAGCGCCTGGATATGTTGAGGGATGTCTGCTGCCGCAATCTCCCGTGTGAGACCTGAAACAAAGAGTGGAGCGATTGCGGCCCCGAGCAGTTCTCGCCGTGACATGCCCTTGTGTGTCATCGTCCTGCTACCGATACGCCTCATGCCTTCCGCAAATCATGATGTTTCAATGGTAGCGAGCGAATCCGCTTGCCAGTCGCCGCGAAAATGGCATTACAAATCGCCGGTGCCAGCGGTGCGAGTGGCGGTTCACCAGCTCCGCCCCAAAAACCGCCAGTCGGCGCGAGCACCACTTCCACCTTTGGCATTTCAGCGATCCGCATCATCGGATAGTCATGAAAATTAGACTGCTCAACTCTTCCTTCTTTGATCGTGATCTCCCCGTATAAGATCGCCGTCAGGCCGTACACAACACACCCTTCTACCTGCGCGCGTACAGAATCAGGGTTCACCACGTACCCACTATCAAGGCCAATCACGAGCCGCTGTATCTTTAATTCTCCCTTGTCACTAACGGACACTTCAGCCACCGCTGCAGTATAGCTCCCGTACGCATCCTGGACGGCAATGCCTCGGTGCACGCCTGCAGGAAGTGCTTTCTCCCAATTCGCGGCTTTCGCCACGGCATCAAGGACCCCCAAATCTCTCGTCGCTTTGGCTAACAGCTTACGGCGAAACTGATATGGGTCCTGACCGGCAGTTACGGCGAGTTCGTCAATGAAACACTCGCGGAAGAAGGGATTATGGGTATGGGCCACTGCTCGCCACGGGCCAGGAGGTACGTGGGTATTGCGCATCGCGTATTCCATACGAATGTTGGGAAACGCGTACGGTGCATCCGAAAACGTTCGCACGCCGATGCTATCGATCCCGTTCTTGATCGCTTCCGGGCGCACGGCGTTGAAGATCGACTGGTCCGCCTGTCGGACATACCAAGCTGTAGGCTGATTCGTGGCATCAAGAGCAGCGCGCATCTTTACCAGCGCCACCGGTCGATAGTATCCGTGCTGTATGTCTTCCTCCCGCGACCAGATGAGCTTCACGGGTTTGCCGGGGACGGCTTTGGCGATCGTTGCCGCCTGACGAACGAAATCGAGTACCAGACCGCGACGACCAAAGCCACCACCGATATGGACCTTGTGGACTTCAACCTTGCTGACCGGAATCTCAGTGACTTCCGCCGTTAATGCTGCGGTTGCCTCACTATTCTGCGATGGTGCCCATACCTCCACTCGACCATCGAGGATGTACACCGTGCAATTCTGCGGTTCCATAGTGGCGTGTTCGAGATACGGGGCATAGTATTCTGCCTCCACGACTTTCGCCGCTGCGGTAAAGGCCTTATCGATATCACCTTCCTGCCGCGACACCGGCGCCTCTTTGGCAGTGATTCCGCCGCGCAAAAATTCCATAATGCTGGCGCTACTGACCTTTGCGTTGTCACCAAGGTTCCACTCGATCGGTAGCTCCTTCAGCGCCTGTTGCGCATGCCACCAACTGCCTTCAGCCACGACCGCGACGGCGTTGTCCATCGGTACAACTTTGACGATTCCCGGCTTGCTAGAAATCTTGTCCGCCGCTGCGCTCTTCAGCGTGCCACCGAACACAGGGCATTGGGCGATCGCCGCATAGACCAGACCAGGGAGTTGTGTATCAATGGCGAACGCTGTCTTGCCGGTGACCTTGTCTGGAATGTCGAACCGCGCCACCGGTTGGCCGATCAACTTCCATTCTCGTGAATCCTTGAGCGGAACATCCTGCGGGATATCGAGTTTGGCAGCATCACTGGCCACTGCACCAAATTTCACTGTTCGTTTACTGCTGCCGTGCGTAATGACACCACTCGCAGCGGTACATTCTGCTGGCGGCACGCCCCACTTCTGCGCTGCTGCAGTGATCAACATTGTTCGTGCGGCCGCGCCCGCCTTGCGCAGGTACTCATGGCTGTCACGAATCGATCGACTCCCTCCGGTTAACATGTCCTTATAAATGCGGTCGCGTCGCAAGTGCTCGGTCGTAGAGGCATACTCTGCACGGACTTGCTTCCAGTCACAGGCCAATTCTTCGGCAATGAGCATGGGTAGACCAGTGAAGCTTCCCTGCCCCATCTCGGTGCGGGCGACGCGAATGAGGATCGTGTCGTCGGGATTGACGAGCACCCACGCGGTCACTTCTGGGCCGAGCGCAGCCGCTGCTTTCTGCGCCTTTTTGGCCAGCACTGCTTTAGGGAAACACACCCCGACCATAAGCCCACCACTTACGGCGGCGCTGCGAACCAGAAAAGCACGACGAGATAACGAACGAGAGGAGACCATAGTTACTCCTTGTGACAATCTATCTTTTTATGTGACAACCCCCCCGCGATGTTCGCTCACATTGCTGTACAGAGCTTAGGCCTTGCCCGCTGCCGCATGAATCGCTTTGCGAATGCGTGCATAGGTGCCACAGCGACAGATGTTGGTTACTTCAGCGTCGATATCCGCGTCGCTTGGTTTCGGTTTCTTCTTAAGGAGTGCGGCCACAGCCATCACCATGCCGGGCTGGCAGTAGCCACATTGCGGTACTTGCTCAGCGACCCAAGCCTTTTGCACAGGGTGGGTGCCATTGGGTGAGAGGCCTTCGATGGTGACAATCTTCTTGCCGACTGCAGCCGAGGTAGGGAGGACACATGCACGTACTGCTTCACCATCGAGATGTACTGTACACGCACCGCACAGTGTCATACCACAGCCGTATTTCGCGCCGGTCAGACCTAGAACATCGCGCAGTACCCACAACAATGGCATGTCTGGGTTGACATCGACAGACCGCGTTTTGCCGTTCACCACGAGTTCGATCATGAGTTCCCCCTCTTTCCCTACGATATTGACCGCTGCAGTACTCTTCCTTAACCCAGAATAGACCCCCAATCAAGAACAGGTGCTATCGCTACAGCCCTTGTACTGCTGGCATCACCTCGTGCGCAAAACGACGCATGCTAGCGAGGACCTGTTTATGTGGGACCAGGCCACCGGGATTGAACCAGCTGATCAACTGATTCATGCCACAGAGTCGATGAGCGTCCGTGATTTTACGAATGCATGCCTCGGGTGATCCATAGATGCCCATTGTGCGGTCAATATCATCCCACTGGACAGTATCAAACCGTTGTCGCACCTCACGAAGATACGCATATGACGTACTTTGGTCCCGTTGTCCCAGCTTGGCTTGGTGACTCACGGTTTGAAAATAATGCATCGTACTGTCCTCAACTGCCGTGCGCGCGTGTTCTGCACTGTCTGTGACGAATAACTTGAATGCGACTGCTACGTCCTGTTGGAGATGCTGATGGCCTGCCGCGTTGAACGCTTCCCTATATATAGCGATATGGTTCGGCAGCTCTGGGAACGGATGGATGGTGGCGGCAACCAGGACTGGATACCCACGGGTGCCAGCGAACACCGCCGTCTCTGGGCTGTTGGCGGCGATGCGGAGCGCAGGATGAGGTTTCTGCAATGGCTTCGGTACCACTGACGTTTCCGGGATCTCAAAATATTTGCCAGAGAATTGACAACTCTTTTGCGTCCAGGCGTTCAGGATGATCGTCAGAGCTTCCTCAAATCGTTCACGGCTCTCGTCGCGAGACACGTTGAACCCTTGGAAATGTAATGCAATCGTCCCACGGCCAATGCCGAACTCTAGACGACCGTTGGTCAGAATGTCGACGGTGGCGGCGTCCTCGGCAGCGCGCAAGGGGTGATGTAACGACAGGAGTGTTACCCCAGTCCCAAGGCGTATACGCTTGGTGTGCTGCGCAATAGCTGTGGCCATGAGTAACGGCGCGGGCATGATAGAAAACGGGCGATTGAAGTGCAATTCAGCCAGCCACGCAACGTCGAATCCGAGTTCGTCCGCATAGGCGATCTGTTCGATCGTTTCGTGATAGCGTGTCACTTCGTTTTGGCTTGGTCCACATGGCAATTGGTAGAACAGGCCAAATTTCATAAGTTTCCTCCTTCATGGAACAGGCGCAGCCTTCGCAGGCCAGGAGGAGCATGCCTTCCTGCCTGGTGTTTCGATAGTCCTCTTCTCACGTGAGCGAGTCAACGACTGTCGTTGCCTAAAGCGGAGTCGCGTGCACCCTACCCTATTCGGCTCAACCTGGATAGCGACAAGGAAACCAGTGTGGTAAAGCCCGACGTTGTGCTGGGTCTTTCAGTTGGACGGACAAGGAGCGCGTGTCCTACGGTTACGAAACTACAAGTGATAGGAGGTTCTTATGGTTCAAGTGACAGAGCTGGGGTACATGGGCATTGGGGTAAAAGACGTTGAAGCCTGGCAACAGTTCGCCACTACCATTGTCGGTCTTGAGCTCTGCGACGAGGGTGAAGGTGACCGCTGTTATTTGCGCATGGACTACTGGCATCATCGTTTTGTCCTGCATGCCAACGGCAGTGATGACCTCGAATATCTTGGCTTTCGCGTCGCTGGCGGTGAAGAATTCGCCGAAATGCAGCACCAACTGACCGAAGCCGGTATCACGTTTCGGATGGGTTCACCAGAAGAGGCGGCTGAACGCCGTGTCTTAGAGGTGTTAAAGCTCAGTGATCCGAGTGGAAACCCGATTGAAATCTTTCATGGTCCGGAGGTGCAGTTCAGCAAGCCATTCCACCCGGGCCGGCGTATGCACGGACGCTTCAAGACCGGTACCGGAGGCCTTGGTCACTGCATCGTCAGACAAGAGGATCCCAGAGCGGCATATCGTTTCTACCGTGCACTGGGGATGCGTGGTGGGGTCGAATACAAAATCAACGTGGGTCCGCACGTGGTGACACCGACCTTCATGCACTGCAACGATCGCGACCATACCGTGGCGTTTGGCATCGGTCCATCAAAGCGCCGCCTCAATCATGTGATGCTAGAAGTGGATAACCTGGACGACGTCGGCCTGGCCGAGGAACTGGTGCGACAACAAAAGATTGCCGTCAACATTCGGACAGGCAAGCATTCCAACGACCATATGTACTCTTTCTATTTTCGCAATCCGTCCGGCTGGATGATTGAGTACGGTTGGGGTGGGCGACCTGCGACCCATCAATCTGAGTACTATGTACGTGATGTGTACGGCCACGAACCTGAAGAGGGGGGATTCGGAGGGTAAGTTGTGAGCGGTGGTCAGCTGCAGAGCTCCGTCTCGTGGCCACCGCTTTTTCACTGTAGCTGTATTTTGTGGGACTCTTGTCCGAAGAACCTCCCTCGTGGCACGACTTACAAAATATATCGACTATACTCAAAATCATGGTTTTCAATCTTTTTGCAGCTTGGCAGGCTTTTCAACTGGGAGAAACTTCTTCGTAATGGGGAGGAAAGTTTTGGAGAAAACTCTTTTGTGACTATAGTCTAAATATGGTAAATACTATGGCTTGCTTTTTCCCGCTAAACCTCTACAGAGTCTAATGGTCAGTCACGCTGACTCTTGGGAGTAAGCAGAGGCGGCATGCTCGCGAGAGCGGAATGCCAGGGGCCGGAAGGCGCCGCTTCTAGGTGAAGATCCTGGATGACGCCTGCGCAGGCAGGGCGAACACGACCCCTCACATTCAGTGTGACTGAATACTAGCAGTAGACACAGCAAAGGAGGGATATATGTCACAGACAATTGAGCAACGCCTTGCCGCATTGGAAGCAGAAGTTCAACAACTGAAAGATACCGAAGCCATCCGTACACTGCGCTTTCGTTATCACGAATGCGTGAATGAAACTAAACTTGATGAGATTCCAGGTTTGTTCACGGAAGATGGAGTGCTCGATTTTGGCTATCTCGGCAAGGCGCAGGGCAGAGTGGAACTGAAGAAGTTCTTTGATGCGCTGCCGAAGCTGTTATCGTTTGTGAAACAGTTTGTGCATAATCATGACATTGACCTGCAAGGATCCACTGGTCATGGCTTGAGCTATCTTGAGGCGCGTACTGTTTCTAAGGGTGAAAGCTATATGGTTGCTGCCCGCTATGATGACGAGTATGTCAAAGTCAATGGACAGTGGAAATTCAAGAAGATGGCGCTGACCCCGTATTTCACCGTGCCGCTACGCGAAGGCTGGGCACAAGAAGATCGACTGAAAATGGGACGCTGAGGCGTATGCAACTCTCGCTCATAGATGCCCGTGTATCTCCGATAGATCGCACCTGGCTCACCAACGTCTATCCACTTTACCTGCACGATCTGTCGGAGTTTGACGATGGGCTCTACCATTTGAACGAGCAGGGACTCTGGGAACCAGATTTTCTTCCCTACTGGCTCGGTGCCGGAACACATTGGCCCTTGTTGCTTGTCGCCGAATCCCAGCGGGTCGGTTTCGCCTTGATCATGCAGGCACCGAGCGCGTTCATGCAATCAGGTAGAGAGTATCTGCTCGGCGAATTCTTCGTGCTGCGAAATTTGCGGCGGACCGGTATCGGACGAACCGCGGTGGAGATAGTCTTCGCGCGGTTTCCCGGATTGTGGGAATTGAGTGTATTGCAACGCAATACCGGCGCCCTAGCCTTCTGGCGACGTCTCCTCTCATCGTGCAGCAAAGAACCCTATAGCGAACAACCCGTGAACACCACCGTCAGTTTCTCTTTCTGCACCTAAGCAGGTCAGTTGGTCACTTGGTTGCGGTTACGGTCTCTTCGCCAAAGACCAACCGCCCAGCAGCCTCTTGTGCCTGCACGCGGGCTTCGACTTCAGGTGACAGTACAACTTTCCGTTCCTCAGGAAGTTTGTCGCGATACAGATGGGGGCGCAAAAACCCTTCATCTGGCCTGCGTACAGTGGCTTGGGTCTTCATCGGAATGGGAAACCACACCCGCCGCATGAAGTCAGGATTGAAATACACTTCCTGATCTTTGTCAGTCCATTGCTGTCTTCGGTGGCCATCGTGGACAGAAAACGACAGGAAGTCGAGCTCGATATTCCACCACACTGTCACCAAGTTGTGATAGCCACGCTCTTTGAGTTCGTGATTGTACAGAGCAGCGATGCGATCTTCGACAGGACTTACGCTTGAGGACCACAAGTATCATTTTAGGGATATGATTACCAAGAAGCAGTACGTCGAATATTTGGTGAGCACGCCGAAGAATTGCACCTGTACGTATCTGGCCGAGCATTTGGAAGA
>VGTJ01000184.1 GCA_016874775.1 Deltaproteobacteria bacterium | reverse complement strand
AAGGCCTACAGGTCTCCGACGATGAGTTTCAAGCGCTCAATATCAAACCCGGTAAGTTTCATGGCGATTGGAACTATACGCTTCTTCCTCGCTCTTAATCGGTAACTTAATTCTTGCCCATGCCTTAAGGACGGTCTTGCCGCGGGCGACAGTCCCAACCAGCGTGCGATTCTCGCGTTGGTCGAGAAAGAAGCCCGTCTTTTGCCCTCCTTGCAGGTGGACGACAAAGCGATACCCACACTCTTCAATAGTAACCAATGGGGGTGGCTCTTTTCCCCAGAGAACTCCGGTGACGTTCTCAAGACCTTCTTCTTTGCGTACGCCTCCTTCGCTTTTTTCGTACACTCCATGGGGAGCAAGCAGTGACACCAAGGTTTCGACAATCAACGACTTCAGTCGCTCTACTCCCGCGGTCAGAAACTGGCAGACGATGAAATCGCCGTACACATCGACGACCAACCCAGGGAAGAAGTCACCTTCGCCATTGACTAAGCGATAGCCGGTCGTTTGCGCTGGTAAGATCGATTTCCGTAAGGTCAACGCTGATGAAAGTCGGCGCTGAATAAACTGCGCGTCGATTGCTTCATGCGCAGACGTCAATATGCGAATCGCAATCGAACAACGCGGATTACAATAACCAACGCCGAGTGATTGCCCTTCGGTGGTGAGAATATGGACTAACGATCCAGGGGTGATTTCTCCGGGGATCGTTGCAAGAGCGCCAGAGAAGATCCACGGATGGCCCGCGCGAATCGGACCTTCACGGCCACGTTTCAAGCGTACGGTAATCATGCGGGTCTTTGATAGGTGCCACTTTTTCCGCCGGTCTTTTTCTGCAGACAGACGTCCGATATGACCATGCTTTTATCCGCCGCTTTGCACATGTCATACACTGTGAGTGCAGCAACGGAAACGGCGGTGAGCGCCTCCATTTCCACACCCGTTTTCCCTTCGACTTTGACATGGGCTTCGATCGCAATCGTCCCCCGTTGGTCATCTGGCGTAAAGTCGATAGTGACCGACGTAATAGCCAGGGGGTGACAGAGGGGGATCAATTCCGGCGTTTTCTTTGCTGCCATGATCCCCGCTACTCGTGCAACGGCGAGGACATCCCCTTTGGGTATCTGTCCGGTGACAATCATGCGCAGCACTTCGGGTTGCATCTGTACGATGCCAGTGGCAACCGCTTCGCGTGAGGTGATGGGTTTGTCGGCAACCTCGACCATCTGCGCGCGGCCGTGTGCATCAATGTGACTGAGTTTACTCATAACGACCTCATTGTTTGATTACGGCCGTACCCTATATGACAAAAGGGGGTTCATTCTAGAGGGCGGAGAACGTAAAACAGGGACAAAGAGCACGAGGAGAAGCGTTGTGGCAGAAAACCAGACATCACAGCATAAAATCATCATCTTGGGTTCAGGACCAGCAGGGTTGACCGCGGCCCTCTATGCGGCACGAGCGAACCTGCAGCCGTTGGTGATTGAGGGAACGCAGCCGGGTGGGCAACTGACGATCACGACCGACGTAGAAAACTTCCCAGGCTTTCCGCAGGGGATTATGGGGCCAGAACTGATGGACCTCATTAAGCAGCAGGCTCTCCGTTTCGGTGCGCGATGTGAATTCACCATCGTGGCGAAAGTGGATCTCTCTCGACGGCCCTTTGTGATTACCGACGAGACAACGACCTACACGGCTGATGCCCTGATCATTGCTACTGGAGCGACCTCGAAATGGCTGGGATTGGAGTCAGAGAAACGACTGATCGGCTACGGGGTTTCTGCTTGTGCTACGTGTGATGGCTTCTTCTTTCAAGACAAAGAAGTCCTGGTCATCGGTGGTGGCGATACGGCAATGGAAGAGTCTCATTTCTTGACTCGTTTTGCCAGGAAAGTCACCCTCATCCACCGTCGGGATCAGCTACGCGCTTCGAAGATTATGCAAGAGCGAGCGCGCAAGAATCCCAAGATTCATTTTATCTGGGATTCCGAGGTCGACGAGATTTATGGTGAGGCGAAAGCCGAGAGTGGCGTGACTGGCGTACGGCTCAGAAATCTCAAAACCAATCAGCTCAGTGATATCACCTGTGATGGTGTCTTTGTTGCAATTGGCCATTCGCCCAATACTGAACTGTTTCGTGAGCAACTCGAGATGGACGAAGTGGGATATTTGCTGACGAAACCTGGCGCAACGACAACCAAGATCGCTGGAGTTTTTGCGTGTGGAGATGTTGTCGACAGAGTCTATCGGCAGGCGATTACCGCCGCAGGGACTGGTTGCATGGCCGCCATAGATGCAGAACGATTTCTGGAGGGAGAGGGAGCGTAAAAAGAGGTCCTGGCTCTCGGTTTGTTACACCATCTGCAAGGGTAAGCGGTGGGGCTTTACTTCTCCGTAACGGCGGTTCTGTACTGTTCCGTCAGCTCTTTGAGCGTGGAGCCGACGACATAGAGGTTCCGCGATTCATGGTCGATGCGTTTCATTCCGTCGGTATTCTGTGTGGCTGCCTGGCGGATGCTTTCGATTGCCAAGACGACTTGATCCATGCCTATCAACTGCTGGTGACTGGTGGCGGCGATTTGCGTCATGGCTTGTGCTGCTTCGACAATACTTTGTGAAAGGGCGCGAATGGACTCTCCGGCGTCAATGGACTGTTTCACCCCCGTCTCGGCGGCTTTTGCTCCTTGTTCGGTGACCGTGATAGCGGTGGCGACTGCTTGTTGAATCTCACCCAACAGCACGCGCACCTGTGTCGTTGCGGTCTTGGATTGTGCGGCGAGGTGCTTCACTTCCTGTGCGACGACTCCGAAGCCTTTCCCTTGCTCCCCGGCTTTGGCGGCTTCAATCGCGGCATTGACTGATAAGAGATTGGATTGCTCGGCGAGTTCGCTCACGGACGTGATGATGGCACTGATCGCTTGGCTCTGTTCACTCAAAGCGACGACACTCTGGGCGATCGATTCCATTTGTTCGCGCACCCGATGCATACCGGCAATGGCATCTTCGACTGCCTGTCGCCCACGCTGTGAAATCTGCACGGTGAGCTGCGTGCTGCCGGAGACCTCATTGGCGCGCTGCTCGACTATGTACGCACTCTGTTTCGTTTCCTCGGCGGTGGCGGACATTTGTGTGACGGCACTGGCTGCCTCGGAGACGTTGGTTGTGACCTGTGAGGCAAGTGTCATGATATTGTGAATGGCCGAGGCGAGAATCGTTGCTCCTTCCTGCATGCGACTATTCATCGTATGCAGATTTGTGACCATACGCTGGAAGCTGAGCGAGAGTACATCGTGGGAAGAATGCGGACGGATACTAACAGTGAGATCTCCACGGCTAATCTGGTCTGCGGCGTTGGCAACACCGCGAATGTACTCAACCAGTCGCTGAAACGATGACGCCAGCATGCCAATCTCGTCTCCTGAGCGATAGGTAATCACTTGATCAATATCGCCGACGGCGAGTTTGTTGGCTGCACGGGCCATTTCGGCAATGGGCCGCGTAATACTCTGGGTAAAGAAGAAGGGAAGGGTAACTCCGAGTCCAAGGCTCCCACACAAGACGACGATCATCAACCAACGCGAACGACTTGTTTGCTGGGCAACATCGGAGATCATACTTTGCAACGTGGCCCAGCTCGCGGTGGCTATGTTGGTTGCTTGTAGCCGCATCTGTTCGGGAAGGAGGGCGAGGTGGTCTTTTTCTTCGCGGCGGGCTTGGTGGGCGACGAAATGAAAATGTGTCAGGGTTGACACGAATTTATTGACTTCAAGGGAGGCATTCGCGCGAGTCTCTTCTAGAGCCGCGGTGAGAAAGGGCATTTTGCCGTTGAGAAAATTCTCGACAATATCGAGGCTCCGAGAGACTTCCAGCAGATCCTGGTCGTCGAACGAGTAAAAGTATGTGTTGAGATGTAATTGAGCGGTCATGAAAAACAGAAATGGCTGCACCACTTCATTACGGCCGGGGTGAGCAGAAAACAATTGCCGTAGCAGCGTTTCAATCGTCTCGACATCTTTCAAGATGCTCATCTGTTTGACGATGCGCTCATCAATGCGTGCGGTATTGAGGTCAAACTGCTGACGGTAGGTATGGGCGATGGTTCGCAGCTCTGAGAACAACGAACTGGTACTTGATTCGTTGGCTGCACGGCCCTTCGCTGCTTGGAGTTTTTCGTTCAGTGTATCGAGCCGCGAGAGCGTTTCCCTGCGATCCTCTGACCCGCCAAGATCCATGAAGCGATGCCCGTGATAACGAATCAAATCAGTATCCTGGAGCAATTCCTCGGCGATTTGGAGCTGGTGAACCGCTGCTGTTGTCGTTTGTCCGACATGTGAATGCAAGCGTGCGAACTGGTAAAGTGCAACGCCACCGCCCAAGACCATCAAGATGTTAAGAGACAGGAACGCCAACAGTAATTTTTGTTTCAGCGTAAACGTCATATGTCCTCAGGAGTTGAGCGAACTTTGGCTCACCGAGGGAAAAAGTGCGCGGGTGCGGCTGAATAATCCTGAAACCCTACGGTTTCCGATCGGGCGATGACTCGGGTGTGTCCGTCTGCTCAGGTAGTGTGCCCCCCAAGACCTCTTTTCCTACTCATGTCAGGTATCGGGGGTAACGCTTTCCGGCTTTAATGGGGGTGGGCGTGACTGAGAATTACGCTTCTACTCGTGGAATAACTTCTTTCACCAGGAGTTCTAATGACCGCAGCACGTGCGCATGAGACTGTCCGGGAAACTGCATCCGTAAGATCATAATGTCGATTTTTGCTTCGTTTTTGAAGCGACGGAGTTCCCGTGCGCAGAATTCTGGATCACCAATAATGTGGCGGTCTTTGCGATAGTTTTCGGACGCGAAATACGGATCGTTGGGGTCCGTGACGCGCCGCTGCGAACCATCTGGATTAGTATCGAAAAACGGGATCCAGGGTGGGCAATAGACTTTACGATAGACATGTAAGAAGTGCGGTTTCACTTCTTCCCAGGCGCGTTTACTATCCTCAGCAACATAAAATTCACGGATTAAGGCGCGGGGAAACTGCGCAGGATCGTGGCCAAAATCCTGGAGCGCCTGTGTGTAGTCGCCAAACTCTGCCTTGGTTTCTTCAAGGTTGGTAATGAGAGAGACGAGCAGCGGCAATCCACGCTCTGCCACTCGCCGTCGCGCGGCTGGAGTTCCTGCTCCCGACCACAGTGGCGTGGGTTTTTGCACTGGCGTTGGTGTGAGGCGTGCTTCATTCACTTGATAATGTTTACCGCTAAAGCTAAAGCGCTCACCGCTCCACGCCTTGCGAATGATCTCGATCCCTTCATTGGTCATCGATACGCGCTGTTTTCGGTTCAGACCAAACCCGGTGAATTCGTGGGGTCGGTAGCCACGTCCAATGCCCAACTCAAACCGTCCACTAGAGAGGACATCAAGCACAGCCGCATCTTCGGCGAGCTTGAGTGGATGACCATAGAAGGGGAGTAGAACGACTCCTTGGCCGATGCGAATCTTCTTTGTCCGCCCAGCGATGGCCGCGGCAGCGATCATCGGTGATGGACAATAGGCATCATCCATAAAGTGGTGTTCGGTGAGCCACACTTGGGACAGGCCAAGTTCATCAGCGCGTTGAATCTGATCCAACGCCTCGGCGTAGACCTGTTGTGGAGTGACGCCGAATTCTGGCGGTGCTTGGAGACTGTAGAATACCGCATACTTCATAATAAATTGTTTCTTCAAGAAGAATGGAATGCGTGATTCGTAATTCGTAAAAATGTGGGGCTGGGTGGTTACGTATTACGCTTTACGTATTACGTCCTAAATCTCTATACTCACATCTTTCCCTGGCACCCGCAGCATACGATGGGCGTGAAGCATCTTCTCTCGCACTGGCAATCCAAATGGGCAAGCCCTATCACACGTAGTGTTGCAGGACACACACTGCGATGCATTCTGTAAGGAAGGAATCTTTGCGTATGCTTCCATGCCTATACGTTGCTGACCATAATTTTCATAGTACATCGCGTAACGAAGAATGTCGTTGACCGGCACTGCGGACGGACATGACGACAAGCACGCGCCGCAACCGGGCCGGCAATAGTCGTTGCTGACCAACCGGTCGTACTTCTCTAGCAACTCGACATCCGACTTCTGTAGCGGCTGACCTGAGGCGTAGAGATATTCGTCGATCTGAGAAAGCGAGTTGATCGAAACCACCAGGCCGCTCACGTCGCTGTTCGACAGCACCCATTTGAAGGCTGCTTGCGAAAATGACTCGCGCTCGGTTGGCGTGAAGTCAGAAAGCGCGGTGTGTTGTGCGCCTTTCAGTGTTTTCATCGCTACGACGCCGACTCCTTTTTTCTTCGCATCGGCAAAGATGGTCGTCAGTTCTGGCCAGTTTTTGGAATTATAAGCGACCATGATGACATCAAACCGCCCGGAATCGACGGCATGTCGCATCACTTTTTCAAGATCTGGTGTATGTGACGATACCCCGAGATAGCGCAGCTTTCCTTGCTCCTTCAGGCGATCGAACGCCTCGTGAATATTGGGATTCATCAAGCGCTCAATCGAATTGACGGCATGAATGTGAGCCAGGTCGAGATAGTCTGTACCTAAACGTTTCAGACTGTCCTCGACTGTCGCGATGACCTCCTTGACTGGAGTGTCATTGCTGAGGTGACCATTGGCGGTACAAAATTTCGATGCAATGAACAGCTTATCGCGGGCGTGGCCTTTGATACCTTCACCAAGTGTTTGTTCGGAGACGGTATCAGAGTAATCCGGAGAGGTATCGAAGTAGGTAATGCCGCGCTCAAGTGCACGTTTGACCACGGCAACATTGTTGAGACTCGCACAGCCAAAAGAGATATCCGACATCTCCATTTGCGTACGCCCGAGTGGGCGGTAACTGCGAATGTGAGCTTCTTGCCAGTCTGGGCTTTTTTCTGCGGCTTCTTTGGGAGCGCCTCTCACGAGGAAGATCTGACTTTGATATTTACAGCCCGCAGCAAGAGCAGCGCTGCCCCCAGCAACTCCAAGGGCGGCGTTACGGAGAAAACGGCGACGACTTGGGTGCGGCGTGGTGGACGATTCTTCGATGACCCGTTCGGGTGCCTCTGAGGGTTTCTTAGCCACGATAATCCTCCCCTATGCGATTTGCATTAGCGAATACCAGTGAGCGTGGGCTTTGTCGATTACCAGTGAAAACCCATGCTTATGAACTTTGATAATCAAAATCGGTAATGAGACATACCGTGTCTTGTGCTCCTCGGTGTGTAGGGGCGACCGGCCGGTCGCCCCTACAGACGCATCGACTATTACCGAATTTGAGCGTCAAAACTCATTAGCAAAGCTGCGGTACGGTGTCCGTCACGTCCAGTGCGAGAGCAGGATCAGTTCCTCATACGCAGGAGACCTTATGGAAGCAGAAACCAGATTCGCTGGTTTGGTAGGTGGACCTCTGGCTTGCTGAGGTGCTCACGTTAACGGACCGCTTTGCCCATGAGCCGAGGCTGGGAGTAAAGAGGCACAAGGAGCACGTGTGTCAAGTCTTTTTGCCTGTCAACAAGAATTGACAGTTTCTCTCAAGGTCTCGTTTCCAGAAGTGAAATTGTGCTTACTGCGCCTCTGGTGTCAATCTTAGTAGCTCAGGTCTTTTTCGTCTGGATTAATTTCTGACGCTGCGAGCGTATTCTTGTTGCCCTTTTTCTTCTGTAACTTATGGTCTAGTTTTTGCCATATGTTTTGATGATGGCACAAGTCATCATAGAATTTCCCTGCTTCATGTTCGCTGTCCGAGATCACTAAACGAAAAAGAGGAACATATCATGGCAAAGAGTGCACTCTGCATCGGTATTAATAACTATCCTGGGACACACATGGATCTTGCGGGTTGTGTGAATGATGCGAAGGACTGGGCTGCCGAACTTGCCGCACGCGGGTTTACCGTGGCGAAATTGCTGGACGCAGAAGCGACCAAGGCGGCCATGGTCGCAGGCTTCAAATCGGTGATTACTGCGGCGGCGAGTGATGATGTCGTCGTCATTACGTTTTCTGGCCATGGTACGTATGTGCCAGATATCAATGGTGACGAAGTCGACGGCCTCGACGAGGCGCTGTGCCCGTATGATATTCAGACCAACAATGCCCCGCTTACTGACGACGAGATCCATGAGCTTCTTGCTGCCCGCAAACCCGGTGTGCGGTTGGTTCTGATCGCCGACAGTTGTCACTCTGGTACGGTCACTCGTGCTGCTGCACCTGACCCAGAGGCTGATGATGTGCCGCGCCCTCGCTTTATGCCGATGGGAAACTGGTTACCTGAAAATCAACTTCCTAAGGGTGCAAGCGGGAAGCCTCTGTCTTCTGTGTCAGTGACGGCCCCTGCCTCGGCTTTCACCAGTGCGTTGTCTCGGACGGCGGGTGATCTTTTGCTCTCGGGGTGCAAGGAAGGTCCGAACAATTTCAGTTATGACGCTCGTATCAACGGCCGTCCAACTGGCGCCTTTACCTATTATGCGCTCAAGGCACTGAAGACACTGAAAGCGGATGCAACGTATGCTAATTGGCACGCTGCGATCACTCCTATGTATTTGCCGTCGGTGCAGTACCCACAAAGCCCGCAGATCGTCGGCAGTGCCTCAGCGCGTAAGAGGAAGGTGTTCGCCTAGTCGGATTTCCAGATGTGCACGCCTGACCTTTTCCTTTGGGGAGAGGGAGCAACATAACCAACAGTAGGAGATGCCGTGGCCGAAACCACCATTTCTCTGAAAGTAACCGGCCGCGAGGTGACTCCTACGCTGCCATCATTCCTTCGACCTACAACCCGTTCGGCTGGGCAGGCCGATGATTCCTGTCTCCCGCAGTCGTACCTGAGAGCTACGCGCAGTTTCGATGTCAGTCCCAGCGCTCGTAGCTCGACGGATGGAGTTGCTGAGAAGCAGTACCAGGCTCGACCCGATGAAATCATCGTGCTGGAACTCAGTGATGGCAGTACGCTGATCACCAGCGCTGCGCGGCTCCGCGAGACCTTGTTACAGACCCATCCTGAACTGCTTGGCCCGAACGATGAAATTCTCTTGGAGAAGCTGCGTGCCGAGGGCGCGGTTGCTCGGCGAGATCTTGGTGAAGCCATAGGTGGGCTCGTCAATAAGGTCTTTACGTTCGTAGTCGGTGAGACCCCAGATCCGATCATTGACGCAGCATTAAAAAAACTCAAAGAGTTGACGACAGGTAAGCTGGCTGATGCAGCCGAACTCGGAGTGACATGGACAGGCACGAAGGCTTTGATGTGGGCCATAGAAAATCAACTCACGCAAAAGCCGGGATTATATCGCTGGGAAGGTGCTACTGAGTTGCGACCGCTGGCAGCGGATTTTCGCAACCAGGTACCGATCGATCCGCAAACCGGTGCCCCAGCACCAATGCTGATCTTTATCCACGGTACAGGATCAAGCACCTTTGGGAGCTTTGGAGAACTGCGAAAAGACAACCGCGATGTCTGGGCTGCGTTAGAAGACCGCTTCTCTGATCGTATCTTTGCCCTTGAACATCGGACGATGTCGCAAAGTCCAATCGACAATGCGCTTGATCTTGTTGAGTCGCTCCCTCCCGGTGCCCATATTAGCTTGGTATCGCATTCACGCGGTGGTTTGGTTGCTGATTTGCTGTGTCTCAAGGATTTTGACGCGCTCATTGATGACTTCTGCTATGCCTTTGACGGAACTGGTGATGCTGATCCCGAGGAATCCGAACGTGTCCGCAAAGAGCTTGAGGACGCTCATGCCGAGCACCGGGCACAACTGCGGAAACTTGCGGCCAAGCTGCGCGAACGCAAAATCGTGGTACAACGCTATGTTCGCGTTGCCTGTCCTGCCAACGGCACCAAGCTCGCCAGCGGCAACTTCGACCTCTTTCTCTCTAGCCTTCTGACCCTCGTTGGTCAGGTGCCGTTCTTCTTTGGGAATCCCGTCTATTCAGCCTTCAAACGGGTGGTGATTGAAATCGCTAAGAACCGTACCAATGCCCATTTGGTTCCTGGTATTGAAGCGATGTTGCCCGACTCGCCGATGACGCGCTTCCTCCGTGATGCGGCACTACAAAGCGAGATCCTCATGTCAGTTATTGCCGGTGACATTGAGGGAGGGAACCTCCTCAAGCGCCTAGCGGTCAAACTGGCCGATTTTCTCTTCTTCGAGAATGAAGCCAACGATTTGGTAGTCGATACCGCGGCTATGCTTGCTGGAGTGGCGACGAAAGCGAACGCGCGCGTGCTGTTCGATCGTGGCGCCGATGTGTCTCATTTTCGCTATTTCGAGAACTTCGATACGCGTACCGCACTTCGCGATTGGCTGGTCACCGACACGCCAACAGAAATTCCCGGGTTCATAACCTTGCCTGGTCTTGAGGACCTTGAGGCGGCACTCGTTGCCGCGACACGTGCAGTGATCGATGTCGACCGGCCGGTCGTTGTGGTGTTACCCGGTATCATGGGGTCACACTTACAGGTTGGGAAGAGCGATCGCGTATGGTTCGATCCTCTTGATATTGCCGCCGGTGGTCTAGCGAAGATTGCGTGGGGAAAGATAGGAGTAGAAGCGGAAGATCTGTTTTCGCTCAGCTACGGCAAGTTGTGTAAAACCCTCGAGCGTACTCACCGTGTCGAACGTTTTGCGTATGATTGGCGTCAGCCACTCGACGTACTGGCTGAGCGGCTGGGCAGTTTCCTTGACCAGTTAATGAAAGAGACGCAGCAACCTATCCGGCTGTTAGCACACAGCATGGGTGGGCTAGTCGTGCGAGCCTGTATCCACCGGCGTCGTGCGGTGATGGATGCGTTAATGGCACGAGAGGGTGCGCGTTTCATCATGCTGGGGACACCAAACCAAGGCGCACACTCAATGGTCGAGAACATGATCGGAAAGGGGGATACCTTACGCACGCTGGTGCGGCTGGACCTGAAACACGACATGCAGGAGGTGCTCGATATTGTGGCTGGGTTCCGTGGTGCATTGCAGTTGCTGCCGAAACCTGGCTTTACCGATACATTCCAAGGTCAGCCGGATGGTGGTGGCGTATTTGACTATCAGAAAGCCCAGACCTGGGCCGACTTCAAGGAACTGGTGCGCGATTTCTGGTTTGGTGACAAACGGTGTGCCACCCCTAACCAGCAGGTCCTTGATGCTTCCAGTTGGCTCTGGGCGCAAGACGGTAATCTGAACCCATCATTGCCAGAAGCGTATGAGCATAAGAGTGTGTACGTCTTCGGTATCGCGCCCAATACTCCCTGCGGAGTGCGTAAGGAAAAAGTGCGCGAGAGTTTTCGCCTGAAGATGGTGGGAACCTCTCTCGGTGATGGGACTGTGACGTGGGATTCGGGGCGCATCGATGGCATCGGCAATTATTATTATATGCCAGCGATCCACGGCGATCTGGCATCTACCGAGGAACACTTTCCTGCCATCGTTGACTTGTTGGTCTCAGAAAGTGTTTTTTAATTCGTATTTTCCGTCGTCACCATCCGCAGCGTGCGCCGGATACTGGCCAAGTACACCATAGCGTCACTGGAAACGGTGGTATGTTCGAAGTCCCGACACAAGCGCCGCTAGCGCCCCAGCCAACCGAAGGACCGCTCCACCACCCAGCGGCGGGGCAACACGGTAAAGCCTTTGGCGTCTGCCGAACGGCGCACCACCTCCAAGCGC
>VGTJ01000183.1 GCA_016874775.1 Deltaproteobacteria bacterium | reverse complement strand
GTCGCCCGCGTTCATCCAGCTCTTCGACCAGACTTCGATACTTAGACCGAAGCCAGCACACAATGGTCTCGTCTCTCATCCCTGCTCTTGTGCAGAGGCTCTCCACTCCGGTCAATCACTATTGCGGTAAGTTGTTTCCTGCCACCGCCTTAGGTGCAGTGCAGCGCTCAGAAAATGGAGCCATTTCCCTGGCACTTGGCGGATTCTATTTCCGGAGTGTCGACGAGCGCAGACGTTTTCTCTTCTTCAAATGGGGGTCACAGAAGGTCAATTTTTGGACCGGCGCACAACGGATGACGCTCAACACGGAATTCTACGCACGACGCCGCGCCGACGTTCTTGCCAGGCTTGAAGCCGATGCACCGAACTTCATTGCCAATCTCAAGCTGGGATCTCGGTAATGGCGTCGGGAGTGGGTATTTCACTGCAAGTTAGTGAAATGCCCAACCTATGAGTGAGGCTGACCGGAAAATCGTGTGCGTAGAATCGCGATTGCGATCTTCGCTTCATCTTTGAATCGTCGGCGCTCTCGCGCGCAGCATTCTGGATCGCCGAAGTCGGCTCTTGTCAAGAAACAAGAGGGATGGTCTCTTTCACCAAAATGCTGAGATCTGGTTCGTTGCTCCGACGAACTGCGATTGCAATGAGGTGACCGTCTGAAACTTGCAGTTGTGCAAACTGCCAACTCCGCGGGTTGTCCTGCATGCGTGGATCAAAGAAGATGCGAACTGGACAGCCTGCATCTAAGTGAAAGGAAAACTGCTCAAGCGGTAATGAGATGCCCATCCCTCGTGCCTTGATGTACGATTCTTTTAAGGTCCAATAATCAAAAAACCGCCGCCGTTGCTGTTCTTCAGGCAACATACGGAGTGCTCGTGCTTCGATCGGCGAAAAGAAGCGGTCGGCAATTTCTACCGTCTCTCCTGGGCGTTCGAGGTTTTCGACGTCGACACCCACTTCGCGATCGAGTGCCACGAGACAGACAATAAGACCGTCGGTATGCGAGAGATTAAAGCAAAGTGGTGGACTCTGTAGGGGACTGGCGATGGCAGGGCGTCCATATTCATTGTTGACGAAACGCCACACGTCAGGCGCAACATCCGCATAGCGCGAGAGCACTGTGCGCACCAATGCACGAGTGACGAGATACTCATGTCGTCCCTTCTCGAAGCGAAACCGTTGCTGTCGCTCTCGTTCCTCTGGCGTCATGAGCGCGTGATAACGGGACAGTAATTCTGGATCGGTCAACGATTCGGGAAACGTATACCAGAGGTGTACTTCAGTACGAGGTAAGAGCAACACAGAGGTAGGGTCGCCGAGCATAGGTCTCGACACACTTTGTGTAGATATCTACTCCAAGGAAAAGCGATGAATAGTCGCTTCGTTCAGATACGTATCGATGACCGCGTATGCGCCACGACGGTCTTGGTCGCGCGGCTGTGAGACTGATCCTGGGTTCACCACCGTGACTGAGCCTTCGCGATGGACAAAGGGCACGTGGGTGTGACCGAAGCAGACAAAGTCTTGCGCTAATGTGGAGAAACGACTGAGCCTCGTGCTGCCAGGATAGATGTACTCATCGTATGGCTCCCACGGACTGGCGTGCACCAGCAGGACTTTCGTGTCATTAAAGGTGAGATCGCGCGAGAGCGGTGCCGAGGCAAGAAAATCGAGCGCTTCGGCTGGGAACGTATCCTTGCACTTTTTCAGATAGGCCGGATTGCGACCACCAAACAGGACGACTTCATGATTGCCCTGAATACAGAGCACCTTGGCCTGTTGGAGAATCTCCACCGTCTCTGCGCAGAAGCGATACTCGCTCACGGCATCGCCTGGGCATAATAATGCGTCGATCGAAGGCATATCTTCCAGTGCGCGACGCAGCGCGGTGGCGTCGGCATGAATATCAGAGACAAGACCAATTTTCATGAATCGTGATGTGCTCCCTGTGTGGTGACCTTCCAGCCATTGTTCTATGGGCTTCGTGATAGGGATGCAAGAGGTTCGTTGCCGTGAGCTCTTGTGTGTGGCTACAACGCTGAGACTGCCGCTTCGTATGTCGTCGAGGCTTCTTGCAAATTACTGCTACTAACATGGAGGTCACGCAACAAGCCATCGTGGAGACTATAGATCCACCCATGCAACGTGAGATCTTGTCCACGTCTCCAGGCATTGTGCACGACAGTGGTATTGCTGACATTGTTGACCTGCTCGATCACGTTGAGTTCGCACAATTTCGCCCAGCGTTGTGATTCCTCAGTGATGTGCGCCAGGCGAGATTCGTGTTTGTAATAGACATCGCGAATGTGGCGTAGCCAATTATCGATGAGGCCCATTTCGGAATTACGCAACGCTGCTTGTACACCGCCACAGCCATAGTGGCCGCAGACGATCACGTGCTTGATCTTCAGTACGACGACTGCATACTCCAAGACCGACAGACAATTGAAATCGGTATGCACCACGACGTTAGCGACATTGCGATGAACAAAAAGCTCACCGGGAAGCAAGCCAGTAATTTCATTGGGGGGAAGACGACTGTCTGAGCAGCCAATCCACAGATACTGCGGTGATTGCTGGTGAGAGAGTCTATCGAAAAAATCTGGTTGCTGGGCACGAGTTTTTTCCGCCCAGGCCCGATTATTGGCGAACAGCTTCTGCAAGTCATGCATAGTACAATACTCTTCATTCGACGCGAAGAATAGATTTCTTCTATCAAGCGCAGAGTAATGTACCGCGTAAGCTGAGGGAGGCAAGCCCCTTACTCTTCTTTCCTCAGTCTTAACTTTTCACTCTCAATTCTTCATTGCCTGTTAGCTGATCTCCTGCAAGCAACGACAAATGCACCTCTGGAAGTACCTCACATACCACCGCCAGCGCTTGTAACAATAAATCGCTCACCATCCGTTCCTCCCCGATCCGATCACGTGCACCTTTCTGTAGCGTGAGAGAAAACACGCGCGTGCCCTCGTTCGTGCATAGCCCTACATGCGCACGATGTTCACCTTTCTTTGGACGATCGGTGACCAGCGTTGCGGTACATGACAAGCCGACAACTGGGACTGTCTCTGACTCACCTAGCGAACACGCACGCTGGTATGCACGCTGCGCCAGTGCGGCGGCGGTTTCCCTCGACACTGACTGGGATGGAGAAGCGCCGAGGAATTCGCTCATGGATTTGTCACTGTACGGAACCAGCGCTTCTAACACAGTTCGTGAAGCACCAGGAACAGCGAGCAAATCAGCGATAGCCTGGCTACCTCCACCGGTGACGACGAGAACGGCCACTGTTGGGGAGGCGTGGATGTGAGTGATGAGGGGAATGTTTTCCATAGAGCTACACCACCGCCGAGAACCCGCCGTCAATATTGACCGCTGTGCCGGTAATGAACCGCGCTTGTTCAGAGACCAGAAAAGCCACTAGCGCCCCGACTTCTTCCGGTTCACCGAGTCTTTGCAGCGGCACGGTTTTTCCCATCTTCACGTGAAACTCATCAATCGTGCCTTGCGCACCACCCGCACGCCAGTAACGTTCGGTCTGGGCGCTCTTGATGTTAGTGAGGCACACCGTGTTCACCAAGATATTCTCCGCCGCGTAATCACGGGACAGAGCCTTGGTCAGCGCGATACCAGCCGCGCGACTTACCGAGGTCGGTAACGATCGCGCGGTTGGGGCCTTGCCGCCTGGGTGAGTGACATTGATGATGCGACCACCACCGACTTTACGTAGGTGCGGAATCACACATTGACAACACCAGATCGCCGCCCGTAGTTTGAGATTCAGATCTTCGTCCCATTCAGCTTCATTGACGTCCTCAAACTTCTTTGCCGCCGATTTGCCGGCGTTGTTCACCAGAATATCGATACGCCCAAACTTCTGCGCCACACTCGCGATGAATTTTTCAATTTCGTCACGTTTGGTGACATCGACAGGTTGAGCGAACACTTCACCACCACTCAAACGCCGGATTTCTGTTGCCGCACTTTCCAATACATCTGGTCGTCGCGCACAGATTGCGACCTTGACACCCTCACGCGCCAACGTCAGCGCCACAGCCTTGCCGATGCCTTCGCTTCCACCCGTGATAATGGCTACTTTTCCTTTGAGCCCGAGTTCCATGTTTGTATCCTCCTTCTTCGATTACGATACTTTTACTATGAGTCAGTCGGCCGAGATAAGGCCAGAGGCCGTTCCCGGCGAGCACAGGCCGGAAACTGAATCGGGTGAGCGGGCGATCGAGCCATCGAGTGATGGAGTACGACAGCCGCGCACTCGAACGGACCGACAATCCGGCAGCGCTGATCGTCCTGGCTGCACAAGAGCGAGAGCGGTTACGACCGAGTGGCGAGCGCGTGACTGCCCAACTCTCTCTGATTCGCAAGCTCTATGAAAGGGGCTATCGCCGAGAACAGATCGTTGGGCTCTTTGAATTCATTGATTGGGTAGTACAGTTGAATGCGGTGGAGGATGAACAGTTCTGGGACGGAGTGAAAAGCATTGAAGAGGAGAAACGTATGCCATACGTAACAACTGGCGAACGCATCGGAATAGAAAGAGGGCTGCAACGAGGGCTCCAACAAGGGCTCCAACAAGGTTCCCTAGAGGAAGCTCGGACGATGGTCCTAGAGATTTTAGAAGAGCTGTTCGGCCAACCCTCAGCTACACTTGTCGCTGCCATTCAGCAAATTGAAGATCGTGCGTCACTCCACCAACTTGTACGTCGAACTCTTCACTGTGCCTCAGTAGAAGAATTTCAACAGACTCTCGATGCTCTGCAAGCACAGGCATAAACGCCAGGGTACCGCCGGAAACGCTGCGCTTATTCCGGCCTACTTTTTCAATATGCAGTCAGTAGGCCGGAATAATCTTGTCCCGAGCCTGACGAAGGGGGCTCGCAATGACACTCCCGCCGATGTGGGCGTATTTCGCGCAATTATGCCTCTAACAGCCTTCGTGCTTCCTCCGGCGTCGCAACTTCATGCCCCATGCCTTTGATCATCGTCACTGCGCGTTCGACGATCTGTGGATTAGTGAGCTTGCCTTCGTTGGCGTAGTGATGATCTTCGAGTCCGACGCGGACGTGACCGCCGAGACTAATGATGGCCGGTACGAGGGGAAGGTTGTCACCGCCAAGTGTCGCGGCAAACCAGTTGGCGCGCACGCCTTTGAGCATATCGAGATAGGCTTCGAGACTCTTCAGTGAAGGTGGAAGGCCGAAGGGTAACTCTGGTCCACCCAGGTAAAACTTCAGTAACAGTGGCTCTGTGAGTAGCCCTTGGTCGAGACAAACAAGGGCTGCGCGAAGAAAGCTTGGGTCGAAGATTTGCAGGGTAGGGCGTAATCCGAGTTCGCGCGAGTTCTCTAAAAAGTAACGAATTGTGTCGTAACTGTTCTTGTAGATAAAATTGCTGCCGTGAATGGTCTTGCTCTTTGGGTCATAAGACACAAGGTTGACTGATCCCATATCTCCGGCACCGAGGTCGGGTTTGGTCTTTGGATCTTTCGACAACTCAATGAAATGCTGAAAGCGTGGCGCTGGGTCGTCACCGAAGGGAAACGTCGGCCACAGCAGCGGTTTGCATTTCTCGCGCGTGCGTTTGTACACCTCGGCATAGTAGGGGACATCCTGTACCCATTCGCCATTCTCTGGGTTGCGTACGTGGAAGTGGATCAGTGCGGCTCCTGCTTTACAGGTGGCAATGGCATCGTCAGCAATCTCTTGCGGACTATACGGAATATGCGGATTGAACTTCCGCATTTGATTGCCGTTAATTGCTGACTCGATCATGATTTTGGCCATAAAAAGCCCTCCTTTAAATAGTTATAACCGGCGTCTTAGCGTATTTGAGAGGGAAGTGCCAGGTTCGAGGAGAAGCGACACGTGGTGCGTATTACGTGTTACGTGGTGCGTGTTTTGAGGTGCCACGCATCACGCAATACGTTTCACGTCCCAGTTTCACGCCATTCTCACATTTACCGCACGTTTCGCCAAAAATTCTTTGCACTCACGAACTGTGTACTCACGATAGTGAAAGATTGAAGCAGCTAGCGCCGCATCAGCACGGCCTGTCGTGAGCCCTTCGTAAATATGCTGTAAGGTGCCAACGCCACCAGAGGCAATGACTGGAATCGTGACAGCGTCAGCAATCGCTCGCGTGAGTTCGATGTCGTATCCCGCTTTGGTGCCGTCGCGATCCATGCTGGTGAGCAAGATTTCTCCCGCGCCATACGATTCCATGCGTTGCGCCCATTCAATGGCATCGAGTCCGGTTGGGGTGCGACCACCGTGGATGAATACCTCCCAGGAAGACATTGCGGATTGCGGGGAAAGGGGACTAGCCTCAAGTCTCTCGCCTCTCGTCTCCTCTCCATTTTGGACTCTGGACTCCGAACTCCGGACTTTCCGTTTCGCGTCTATGGCCACAACGATGCATTGTGAACCAAACCGTTCCGCTGCTTCTTTGACAAACTCCGGTCGGTTTACTGCTGTGGTATTGATCGAGACTTTATCCGCTCCGGCGTTGAGCAGATCACGGATGTCTTGAATCTCGCGCACGCCACCACCAACTGTGAGAGGCATGAAGACTGTCTCTGCCGTGCGACGGACGACGTCGAGAATGATCCTGCGCCGTTCGTGCGAAGCAGTGATATCGAGAAACGTGAGTTCGTCCGCCCCTTCTTCGTCATATCGTTGGGCAACTTCTACCGGGTCACCCGCATCACGCAGATCAACGAAGTTCACGCCTTTGACAACCCGACCATCTTTGACATCGAGACACGGAATAATGCGTTTACTCAACATGCTGCGAGTGTTGAGGGTTTCCAGGACCGAGTCAAGAGTGGACCTGGGAGTTCACCTGACTTTCTCAGACAGTCTTTCCGAAGCTGTGACAGGAGGAAGTTTGGTCTCTGCTTCTTCTCGTTCATCCCAGACAATCTGACTGTAATCGAACCGTCGTGACTCGATGACATTGAACTTAACTACCTCAAAATAAGGAGAGAGGTCGAAGTCACGTGGTGTGATGAGGGTGTGGTGGCGTCGACGAAATACCAAGCGGGATTGGGGGTCAGTTGCGCGGAAAAGGAGGCGATGCAGCCATGTACGTTGCGCGGCTTCGTCCATGCGTTGTGCCACGACCTGCGGAATAATGGGAAACCCGACCTTATCAAATGCCGCTGCCAGCATACTGGAGCAAATCACTTGCGTAGGGAGGCCACTACCAAAATGCAGAGCTTTGCGACGAAAACGACGGGGAACGAGGCTGACAGGAAGGAAGTAGCGAGCAAGGTCAAAAACATTCTGCATGTCGTACGAATGACCAAGCTGGCTGATCACGTCATCAAGAATGACCTGGACGTGTTCCTTGCGCAGTTGGTGCGGACGACATACGCGCACATTGAAATTGATGTACTTCGACAGCGGTGAAACCACCACGCCGGTTTCGACCAAGGCTTCAATCACCAGGTGGTTGACCTCGTCTCCGAAGCTTGCGCGCAACTGTCCGAGCTGAGGATGATTGCGTCGGACCAGTTCATCGCCAATGTACAGCGCGGAGTGGGACCACGAGCTTTGCGTCAGATACTTGATCACCTCACTCACGCGTTGTTCGCCTTCGACCAACAGCACATCGCCCTTCTTGATGTGTCGTTTCAGTTCGACCAGGTCGTTGGGAAGTCGGGGCGTGTAGTTTTTCAGCGGCTTCGTCAGGAGGACCGTGAATTGCCGTGTGATCACGCGACGAAGCGCTTGCCAGGGATGAAACGAAAAGCTCATCTCTTGTATTGTAGGAGATGGTTACCTGTGGATACAAGGTACGGAAGACAATGAAGAATGAAAAATGAAGAAGGAAAAATTTTGTGGGTCCTAATGCGGCAAATGTTTTCCGACCTTGATCGCTTCGGCGAGGTTTACCGCCCCAGTGTACAAGGCCTTCCCGACGATGACGCCTTTAATGCCTTTCCCTTCATATTGCGCGAGCCGTTGAATATCGCGGAGGCTCGCAACTCCACCCGAAGCGATAACAGGGATCGATACCACCTGCGCGAGCGCTACAGTTGAGTCAATGTTGACGCCACTTTCGGTGCCGTCGCGGCCAATGTCCGTGTAAATAATTTCGCTCACCCCTAGTCCCGCACACTGCGTCGCCAGAGCCGTTGCCTCTAGAGAGGTAATCTCAGTCCAACCTTGGACGGCGACTTTGCCATTGCGCGCATCAATGCCAACTGTAATCTTCCCTGGAAACCGCTGGCAGACGGTTTCCACAACTGTCGGAGCACTGTACGCAACCGTTCCGAGAATGGCACGATGGACTCCCAGAAAGAACAAGCGCTCTACCGCTTCAAGATTACGGATGCCACCACCGACTTGCACGGGAATCGAGACTGTCTTACAGATTTGCCGAATGACTTTGGTGTTGACTCCTGCGCCAGAGACAGCCCCATCAAGGTCGACGACATGTAGGCGTTCGGCTCCTTCTTCTTGCCAGCGTACGGCAGTTGCCACTGGGTCGTCCGAATAAATCGTCGCCTGTTTCATGTCGCCTTGATAGAGGCGAACACATTTTCCATCCTTGAGATCAATGGCTGGAATGATGAGCATAAATCACAGAGAGTCCGGCGTCCGATGTCCAGTGTCCGAAGTCTTCGGAGTCTGAGGCCGTACGGAGACAGAGTCTCCAGTCACAAGTCGACCGAAATTCTCCAGGATACGGAGGCCAATAGCTTGGCTCTTCTCGGGATGAAACTGTGAGGCAAACACGTTGCGCCAACAGACACTGGAGGTGAACTCGGTGTCACCATAATCCGTGGTTGTGGCGATGATCGCAGGATCGGCTGGCACGGGATAATATGAGTGGACAAAATAGACCGCCGCTCCTTCGTGAATGCCTTCG
Organism: Deltaproteobacteria bacterium; assembly: GCA_016874775.1. NCBI lineage: Bacteria > Pseudomonadati > Myxococcota > Myxococcia > Deltaproteobacteria bacterium. Next base: position 2,875 of record VGTJ01000183.1, on the reverse strand, counting down.
AGATGCTTGGTCTGCTGTTTGATATGTAACTGGTTCCAGCCCATGTGGGGGATTTTCCCGCCACCTACTTTGGCTGGATCAAAGCGAATGACTTGGCCTTTCAAGATGTCGAGGCCTGGCACGCGACCGAATTCCACTCCTTCAGAGAACAGAATCTGCATACCGACACAAATACCCAGAAGCGGAGTTCCTTGGTCCACGACCCGATAGACGGTATCGACTAAGCCACACTCTTTAAGACCGTTCATACACGCAGCGAAGGCACCGACCCCAGGCAGGACAACGCCAGGTGCGGCTTCGATGCGCCGCGGGTCGCGTGTCACTTCCGCGGCATAGCCCATTTTCTCGAAGCCTTTCTGGACGCTGCGGAGGTTTCCCATCCCGTAATCAATGATTGCAATCATCACAAGGCGTATTATCTCGCTCCTGGTGAGAGGAATCAATGTCCCGCATATCAGTGTTCAGCCGTCAGCTCTCAACGTTCAGCAAAAACGAAGAGAGGTGCGTTCTCAAGTGTGGAAGTAGTGCAAGCCGCCTCCCTCCTACCTTTCGCACCGGTAGCGTAACCACACAATGCCATCCGCCCGTTGCTCCATCGCTTGAAGCGTCAACCGCACTGGAGCGTGCGGGGACGATGCTGGATTCAGCGTATCAAACAGTGTCGGAGTTCCCATCGAGCCATCGGCAATCGGTGCGACCAGCAGACTGAGTTCATCGATCAGTCCAGCGTGCAGCATCGTTCCATTGATCTTGCCTCCACCTTCGAGCAGCAAAGTCTTAATCTGAAACGTGGTCGCGAGCTTGTCCAATGCGGTTGAGAGATCAAGCGTGTCTTTCCCGGCGCACAGGTAGGACACCTGCTGACTCTGCAGGAACGCCAGATATTCAGAGGACGCCTGCTCGGTGAGAACCGTAATGACATGATCGCCATCGATGGCGTTGCTTTGCCAATACAGTTTCCCGCTCGGATCTAAAGCAATCGCATAGTTGGGGCGCGCTTGCGGAGCGACAAAGTCGGTCTTTGGCTGAGCGGTGACAGTGGGGCATGTTGTGGGGGCAGTGCCTTTGGCATAGCCAATCATGGTAATGCGGCCACACATCCAGGCCTCAGCCTGATAGGTTGCAGCGGTTCGTTCGTATTCCCTACGACCTTCGGGGCTGAGTTGCCAAGCCGACGTGGCAATACGACCATCGACCGACGCTATCATGTGGCAGATCACATACGGTTTCATTCTTCCTCCATTTGCGTTAGTTACTACAGAAGGGCTTGCGGTTACGCTGGAAGCGCGTAATGTACTCACTCCTGAGTCACTTGCCAACGCAGCAGAGCAGGAACAGAAGTCGAAGAGTTCAGGCGTCTCGGACTCTCAGACAACGGAGAACGAATATTGCCGACCAAATGGAGAGAGCAGACTGTGATTGCTCACCACAACTCGGAATCTCGTATCTCGCACGTGCCGAAAAGTAACACTATGAACGCATATCAAACGATTGTCTTTTTTTTCTCGTGCCTGGTGCTCCTGATTCTTCAAGGAGGAGCCACTGCTCAACAACCTTCCTTGCCAGCTGATGGTTGGCAGGGATCACGCCCAACACCACAAGCGTCCACGCCAACGCCGACACCACAGGCACTACCAGCAACACCGTTTCCGCAACCGTCTGGACCATCTGGTGGAAAACAGACCTTAGAGATTCCTGTCCAACCACAAGCCGTGCTTCCTCCTGCGTCACACCAGGAAGTGACCATTCCTCCAGCCCCACAACCGACGTTGCCATCACCAGTAGTGCAGACACCATCGACGCGGCCAAATCAGTTGCTGACCGTGACGGTCACTGATCAGGATGGCCAGTATGTCACGGACCTCAAACCAGAAGACTTTGTCGTCTATGAAGCCGACCTGCCGCGGCCGCTGACCTACTTCAATACCGGGCAAAACGAGCCCATGAGCCTTGGCCTCGTTGTTGATTCGAGTGAGAGCATGATGACGAAGATGGGACGTGCGCGTCAGGCCTTGCGCCTGCTCGCAGACTCCATTCAGCCACAAGATGAAGTGTTTTTGAGCGCGTTTAGTTCTTCCCTTGAGTTATTGCAGGATTTTACTGACAGTCGACCACTGGTGATCCAAGCAACAGCTCGCCTGAGACCGGACGGACAGACGGCTCTGTATGACGCTATTCTTGACGGACTCAAGCGCATTCGCCAAGGGCAGCGGCAAAAGAAAGCTCTCGTTGTCATCACTGATGGTGTGGATACATCGAGCCAGGCTTCTCTGGCGGAAGTGACCGAGGCTATACGGAGTTCGCACGTGCTGGTGTATACGATCGGCATTGGCAACGCACATGTGCGCAGGAACCACCAGGGGCGAGCATCGATGCCGATGGGAGCGCCGATGGGAATGGGTGGTGGTATGGTAGGAAGACGAGGGGGGCCCTTCGGAATGATGGGACCTATGGGACCTCATGGCTCAATGCCACCAGCTGGACGGTTTGTCGATGAAACGGTGGATTCTCGAGCTCTGGCCGCTATGAGCGAGGAAACTGGTGCCAAACATTTCTTGCTCAACACCGCTGATGTCGTTGGCAACGGTGCGGTGTTAGAGGCAGCCGCGAATACTATCGTGAGCGAATTGCGACAGCAGTACAGTTTAGGGTATCGCTCGGCACTCAAGGGCGACGTCCATCGCGAAGTGCGCATCGAGACGCGACGCAGTGGCGTCGTTGTTCGCACGCAAAAGGGAGTGAATGAGAAAGGCATGGGCAAGAATTAAGTTACCGATTAAGAGCGAGGAAGAAGCGTATAGTTCCAATCGCCATGAAACTTACCGGGTTTGATATTGAGCGCTTGAAACTCATCGTCGGAGACCTGTAGGCCTTT
>VGTJ01000182.1 GCA_016874775.1 Deltaproteobacteria bacterium | reverse complement strand
CCTATGTCGCTCTTAGCTCCATCGCTGCTCGCTCACAAGACCTTCTTTGCTTGCTCCCGCGGAACAAATCGGGTGTCGCTCTTTCCTCCTTCCTGCCTCTCGTGTTTCCTCTTCGTTCATCAGGCCAGTATCGGGCTCGACCAACTGGCTCACGACCTCGGCGAGGCTTTGCTTACGCTGCAATACCTCTTGGTACAACCTATCGAGTTGAATGTTCGGATTTGGCGCCCGGTCTGCGATGCGGCGAATTTCGCTCTGTTCGAGTTCTGAGGTGCCGTCCGTGGCGACGGCCATAAAACAAAGAGTTAAGATTGCCGATTGCTCGCGTTCTGTCATATCAACCTCCAAGATCTTCTTCGCTCTACCGCTGTTGTCCCGCTTGGCCTGACCTACTTCTGCGCCAGACCCATTGACCGCACCCTGGTTGGTGTGAGTCGCAACACCGTACGCTTATCCATTGTCGTCATCGTGCGCCATGCTTCCAGCGCTTCACCAGTGAGATAATGGTCGGCCAACCCACGATAGAATGAGGCTGGGTCTCGGCTGTCGACAGTCAACTTCCCATGCACGACAACCCACTTATACATGTTGGCCGGATCAACAACGGACAGCACTGCGCGTCCGTTCTTCTGCTGGTTACGAAACTTGACGCGATCCGTCGTCGTGGTAAAAAGCAGCGCGCCGTCTTCATAGCGGAACCACATGACGGTGAGTTGCGGTGTGCCGTTGGGGTTGACCGTGACGAGCTGCGACGCAAGTGGACGCTGGAGAAAGTCGATCTCACCCGTGACAAACGTTTTCCCCTCTCGTAGATCACGCGACGGTCGTGCGCTGGTTTTCTCGCTCGCTTCCACCATAGCCTGACGCCTTCCTCCTTCGGCATGTACCTGTTGCATGGGTAAACCCATCAGCACGGTTACTACCGTCACGCCGAACGTTCCGCCGTATCTCATAAGCCACCTCCTTCGTAGCAGGCTGCGGTACAGTACCATAGGCCACAGACTCGTGGAACTCGGGGGATCCGCTCACGTTGGCGCAAAGCCGTTGCGCTAGGTTGGGCCACGAAAGATTGGCACACCCGTGTTCTCACCCTGAGTGAAACAAAGGGTCTCTCAGAGAGATTCTTCGCTCCGCTCAGAAGGACACGTCGGTGGGGCTCTCGCGCAACGAGTACGCATGTCCTGTGGTTCGATTTAGTTGGGGGCATTACCGTGCGGGTAAAGTGCGGGCTACGTCATTCCCGCGGGCGCGAGAATGACGTGACTGGATTGTCCGCTTGAAGAAGCGTATGTGACCGAGCGGGACGTATGTACTATCGAGCGCAAGGACAAAGAGGAATGATCTCCTCGCAACGTCTACGCTTCTGGCGGTGCCAAAATTGTCACCCCGAACATCGACTCCCCACCAGTGCGTATGGTGTGCGGCGCGCCCGCAGGAATCATGATCACGTCACCTGCCTTCAGTTCCTTTTCTTTGCCAGAGACACGTGCGGTACATTTCCCTTCAACCACGTAAATGATCTGGTCCCCTTTGTGGGTATTTTCTCGATCTGCGTGATAGTTGGCGGGAATGGTGAAAACCATCGTCTCCGTCTGCGGCGTCTTCGCCAACACCTGCGCGCTCACCTTCGATCCATCACCACGGTGGGCAAACACATTGCACACATCGAGCCCGTTGGTCGGCGCACCTACCTCTTTCATCTGCGCCTCAAACATTTCGTCCGAGATAAGCCCCTTGCGATAGGCCTTCAGGATTTGTTGGACTTCAAACTGTTGCGTTGCCATTACTGATCCCTCCTTAGTATTGTGGATAGAACCTCTCCTGCTACTGGCATATCTCTGGACGTTATGGTGAGTCAAGCCATCCTCAGTTGCTGATCATTGGTCACGACATACAGGAAGCTTTGCACAGCTCTCAGGTGCTGTGCTATACGCCAAGGATATGAAAAACCACATGCTGTGTTATTTGTCGTTTGTAAGTGTCGTGTTCTCGGTGTTGTCTCTGTATGCTCCGGCCCTGAGCCAAACTGACGCTCAACCGTCGGCGACCGCACAGAGTGCAAGTGACGGAATGGTGTTGGTGCCCGGCGGAGAATTTGCCATGGGCTGCAACGAGAGCGTTGATAGCGAGTGCGAAGATGACGAAAAACCCCAACGCCAGGTCAGCGTGCCAACGTTTCAGATCGATAGAACTGAGGTAACAGTGGAGGCGTATCGTCAATGTGTCAACGCGAGAGGCTGCTCTACCCCCCAGGCGGATACCACTGGGCGAGGGTCGTGCAACTGGCCTCTCAGTGGCCGTGAGAAGCATCCGATCAACTGCATCAATTGGAATCAAGCTGAGGCGTACTGCGCTTGGGTGAGGAAGCGTTTGCCAACCGAGGTGGAATGGGAAAAGGCAGCCCGTGGCACTGAAGGCCGTGTCTATCCCTCAGGAGAAAGCTGGGATATCACCAAAGCCAACGTCGCTGAAGCATACGACGGGTTTAAGGATACGGCGCCGGTAGGTTCGTTCCCGGAGGGAGCTTCTCCCTACGGAGCGCTCGACATGGCAGGCAATGTGTGGGAATGGACAGCAGACTGGTATCGAAACGGTGAAACACGAATGCTGCGCGGTGGTTCGTGGGTTGATTTGCCGCGCCGCGCACGCACCTCGCGCCGACTCGGCTCCAGGCCGGATAGTGTCCTAGACGACGTGGGTGTGCGTTGCGCAAGGTAGCTGTAGCGCTAAACCACGCAGCGCTTGGGTCAGGCGGGTAGCGTGCGTTGCGCGCACGCTGCGATCGTCGGCTCCGATGCCCGTGCGCAGGGCGCACGCTACGGCATCAGCTTGCATGTCAGCGGCCTCGCGCCAGACCACGTCGACTCTAGAGATCTTTGCTCAATAACAACTCATACGTACGAAATCCGTGGTTGCTATACAGCGTGAGTGCACCGGTGTTGTTCGGTAGAACCTCAAGCTGAATCTTCTTCACACCGAGTGACCGCGCATACGATTCTGCACGTTCCAACAACATCTGCCCAAGTCTCTGTCGGCGAAATGCCGGCAAGACAACCAGGTCAGATATGAACGCATACTCGCCAGGTTCCTCGTCGAGCTCTTCTGACGGGACCTTTGCCCATACACAAACGAAACCGACAACCCGGTGGTCGGCTTCGACGACGAACACCTTGCCCGCGGTTGCAGTGCACCGGGCAAGCATGAACTCGAAATACTTTTTTGCCGCTTTGCCCTCAAGCACATTCGGTTCGAGTTGGTGCAGGAAATCCTGCAACTCGACAAAACATTCTTCCACCTGGGGCATATCCTCCGGCTGACACTCACGAATTGCGACCACGAACGTGCTCCTTCCCTCACACGGATCCGCTGTGCAGGATACCTTTCTGCTTCAGGGCTTCTACGTGCTGGGCAGAGTAGCCCAGCCACTGAGTCAGAATCTCCGTGTTGTGTTCACCTAAAGTTGGTGCCTGTAGATCGAGTCGTTCCGGAAACTCGGAAAACCGTAAGGCAAAACCCGGAACCTCGAGGTTGCCAAGGAACCGATCGTGTACTGTTCGTACCGTCCCACGTTGACGCAGATGCGGGTGTTGCAACGCCTCTTCCACCGACAAGATCGGTGCCACCGGCACGTGATGCTCCTTCAGGATCGCAATCGCAGCATCATCGCTCGATTGCGACTGGATCCAGCCTTCAATAGTGGCCACCAGTTCTTGCACGTTGGTGACGCGCGCTGCGTTATCAGTGAAACGCGGATCACGAGTCAAATTCGGTTGTCCCATCGCGTCACAGAGCTTTGACCAGTGTTGCTCCAATGGTGAGATAATGATGAGGTAACGCTCTTTGCCCTTAAACACCCCTACGGGCGCGGCGTAGCCAGACTGTGCACCAGAACGCGTGGGCTTGATTTTGCCCTTGCTCAAACTGTACATCTGAAACCCAGCTTCGTGATAGTGCGCATACGTGTCGAGTAGTGAAAGATCCAGATGTTGCCCTCGCCCCGTACGTTCGCGATACAAGAGTGCGGCGCAGATCGCACCCATAGCATGGGCACCGGTAGAGACGTCACCAAGGGCGACCATCGGAAAATAGGGCGTTCCGCCTTTCTCCCCGCCCATTGAAGTAATCCCGGAATACGCCGCGCCAACGTAGTCAAAGCCTGGCTCGTGCGCGAGTGGTCCCGTCTGTCCGAAGGCAGAAATCGAACACATCACCACGCTGGGATTGAGCTGGCGCACCACTTCGTAGCTCAACCCCAAGCGCCCAATAACACCGGGAGCATAGTTTTCTACGACGACGTCCACCTTCTTCACTAGCCCTTTGAGGATTTCCAGCCCCTCGGGAGTCTTGGCATTCAGACACAGATCCTTTTTGCCGCGATTGTGTTGAACAAAGTAGCCACTCCGACCCTCGATCACCAATGGCGCGAGCCGTGTCGCATCACCGGCGGGCGCGAGTTCAACTTTGATGACCTCAGCGCCCATCTCTGCCAACATCAGCGTACAGGTTGGTCCCGCGACAATCTGCGTAAAATCTAACACTTTGTATCCGTCGAGCACGTGTTTCGGTTGATGCATACCATCCTCCTTATTGCGCGGCGCCCCTCCTTTTGGGCGTCAGAATTGTGGCCCCATTTCTGACTTCATTCTCCGTACCGAGGTCTACGCGTATTCACTATGGTAGTCAATCAATACAATCCCGTCTGTCTATGCGTGGGCACGGCTGTAACCTCGTCTTGTCCTCTTGCAGGGTTGTGGCATAACGTACAGTCAGCGACGCGCAGTAAGGAGGGAGCATGCAATTTACCAAATTGGGCAACACCGGCACTACGGTCTCACGCATCTGTATGGGATGCATGAGCTACGGCGATGGCAAGTGGCGCGAGTGGACAGTTGGCACAGATGTCGCGCGCGAACACTTCGCAGTTGCGCTGGAAGCAGGGGTCAACTTCTTTGATACCGCAGACGTCTACTCAACCGGTGTGAGCGAAGAGATTACTGGTAAGTGGCTGGGAGAGGTGGCTTCACGCGATGACATTGTCGTCGCCACCAAAGTGAATGGCCCCATGGGTCCAGGCCCCAATCGTCGCGGTTTGAGTCGTAAACATATCATCGAAGCCTGCGAGCATTCATTGCGTCGCTTGAAGATGGATTACATCGACCTCTATCAAATCCACCGCTGGGATTACACAACACCGATCGAAGAGACCCTCGACGCGTTGGACTCGCTAGTACAGTCGGGAAAGGTCCGCTACCTCGGTGCTAGCAGCATGGCGGCATGGCAATTCTCCAAAGCGTTGTCCATTGCCAAAGAGCGTGGCTGGCATCGCTTCGTCACCATGCAAAATCATTACAACCTCATCTACCGCGAAGAAGAACGCGAGATGAATCCGTTGTGTATCGATCAAGGTGTGGCGTTGATTCCCTGGAGTCCACTCGCACGCGGACTCCTCGAAGGTGATCGTACGCGCAGGCCGGGTGAAGGGCCGACCAAAAGATCACAGACCGATAAGGTCGCGCAGAATCTGTATTTCAATGAGAACGACTATGAAGTCGCCCTGGCGGCACAGAAGATCGCCAAAGAACGCGGGCTTACTGCAACCCAACTCGCCTGCGCCTGGATTCTGCAAGCACCAGGAGTAACAGCGCCGATTGTCGGTGCTACCAAAACCCACCATCTCAAAGAAATCTTCGCGACCGTAGATATCAAGTTGACAGCAGAAGAAGTCGCAGCCGTGGAAGCGCCGTATCGTCCGCATCCGATTCGCGGCTATGAGCATCCCGACCCGAAGAAAATGGTACGCTGATCGTCCCACGGGACCGATGCGCGCGCTCGGTTACTGATGCGTGGCATCGAGTCCCTTCTCCCTCGCGGAAAGAGACTCTTGAGGATTCCCATTTCTGCGGACTTCCTCGGCGGAGTTCAGCGCGCTGTCTGCAAGTACCGCAACAGGTCCGAGTCCGTCGGTAGGACCAGGGTGGTTCCGGCACCGAGCGTTTTTTCGTAGGTCTGTAAACGCCGAATGAAACCGTAAAAGTCAGGATCTTTACCAAACGCTTGTGCGTAAATCCCTGCGGCTTCGGCGTCGCCTTCACCGCTCTGGCGCTGGGCGGTCTCATAAGCGGTCGCCAGTAGGATCTCGCGCTCCTTATCCGCGCCCGCACGAATCTCGCGGGCACGCTCTTCACCCTCAGCACGATAGCGTTTGGCAATGCGCTCCCGCTCAGCCCGCATGCGCGCGAACACACTGGCTTGCACCTCGGTCGGCAAATCGACCTGTTTGATACGCACGTCCAAGACCTCAATGCCGAACGATTTCACCGTTTCACGGACGTCATTGGTGACGGTTTCCATGATCTCTTCGCGCTTCTGGCGCACCAGATCCAGGAAGTTATGCGCGGCGATCTCTTGACGGAGGCGGGCGCCGACGTTGTCGTCTAAGCGGGCTTGGGCCCGCGGGAGGTCGCGCACACTGCGATAGAAATCGAGGGGATCGCTGATACGCCAGCGCAAGATTTGATCCACCATCACCCGCTTCTTATCGAGGGTGAGGTATTCCGCCGTCCGCGCATCGGTCGACAACACCCGCTTCTCCAGGCGAATGAGGCTTTGGATGAACGGCAACTTGAAGTACAGACCTGGCTCCTGAACCGTGCGCTGCGGATTACCGAATTGCACGACGATCGCCTGCTCTCGTTCGGTCACCGTAAAGGCGAACTGTGGTACGAGGAGCACGGTAGCGATGACAAGAATAACCACTGTACTCATCTTACTTCCCTCCTGTAGCCGTGGCCGCTGCGGCTGCAACCGCATCACCAGCGCTGGGGGCCGTCGCGATATTTCGCAGCGGTAACAACGGCAGCACGTCACCTTTGCCATCCCGACTGACAATGACCTTGTCCAAGCTCGGTAGCACACGCTCCATGCTTTCGAGGTAGAGCCGATCGCGGGTGATGGTCTTGGCCTTGTGATATTCGCGTAGCACTGAGTCGAAGCGCTCGGCATCACCTTTCGCGCGAATCACGCGCTGGGCTTTGTAACCTTCCGAGTGTTGCACCATCTGTGCGGCTTCGCCACGCGCCTTCGGGACAACATCTTCGCGGTATCCCTCTGCCTCCTTGACCAACCGCTCGCGATCTTCGAGCGCACGGACGACATCATGGAAGGCATCACGGACCTCACCTGGCGGGTCAACGACTAGCAATCGCGCTTCGGTCACGAGCAAACCCGTGTGGTAGGTGTCGAGCAATTTCTGCAGATTGGTCTTGACCTGCTCCTGCACTTCGACACGGCCCTCAGTCATCGTGTAATCAATGGAATTCTGACCAACGATGCTGCGCAGTGCAACTTGGGCGGAGGTATGCAGCACAGCCTCAGGTTGGTGGGTGGCAAAGAGAAACTTGACCGAGTCCTGCACACGGTATTGGACAAAGAGCTGCACGTCGACGATATTCTCATCGCCGGTGAGCATCAGCGCTTCCTGCGGCACGGCATAGTCGCCTCCGCGACCTGGGTTGCGCAGATTGCCCTCAGCCCCAGAGCGGAAGCCAATCTCTGCACGTCGCACTTGCGCAATATCAACCAGTTCGTGGCTCTGAATGGGCGTGGGGAAACGATACCGCAACCCTGGTTCGGTCTGCTCGACCGCACGCCCAAAGAGCATGACGACGCCGCGCTCGCCAGGCCCGACGACGTACAAACCAGAGGCGAGCCACAACAGCAGCCCGAGGACAGGGAGCAGCCAACGTGGGGCGCCAGAGGAAAACCGTTCCCCCCAGCGCTGGAAGCGTTCGGCAGCCTGTGAGATCTCATCCGGCAAGCGAAAGTCATCATACGGACCTTGTCGATTCACAAACAGTTCTCCTTATAGTTAGTACGCGGGCACCGGACATTGCAATCATCACCACTTACTCACGTCGTACGCTGCCTGCAGCAAACGCGCAAGCACCTCCACTCAGTTGGTCCCACCCTATCTCCCTCCGTCTTCATCAAACATCTCGACCGGGTGGTCCATACACCGGCGTCTTGATCGGAGACCGGCGCCGTCGCGGGTTTCGCGTCAGGGTCATCAAGCCTCCGCGGTAGTCTCTATTGTGGTTGTCGATGATGGTTGGATTCCGCCTCGTGTTCGCACCGCCGACAGATCTCGCGTAGCTCCGTGACTACGATGTACCACTCTGCGGCAATCCCGCCCGGCTTGTGGTTTCCCGGCTTGGCTGCGCGAATGCATTGGGGCCCATTTGTTCCGTACGGGCGCGATCGTTTGGTCCTGCGCATCATCGATCGACATGGGGCGTAGTACGAGTCCCTGGACTGCTCTCCGGGCGGAGTAACACGACTCTTTGTGAGGAGCTGCAGGGTTTGTCTGCAGGCATTTGCTGCTGGCGTCACCGTAGCTGGCGAGGGAGCCGTACCGCAGTGGACGTACCTCAGAGTTCCAGTGTGAGTCGTTACGGATCTCCCGAAGCTCGGCCCGAATCGCATGCAGTCCCACTACTACCCCTGCACTCGCTGCGGCTGCGCTCACGACTCTCGTCATGTCACTCTGCCACCGCCCCTCACAAGTAGACAGGCACTTCGCTTGTCCCTCGGCATCGACTACAGCCAACCACAGCCCACCAAAAAACAAGAGGTACGAAACGAAAAGCCCAAGAACAGGCAGCATCAGGTCTCCGTGCTTTCAGTGGTCAGAGCAACCTTGCTAGCTCTGGTAAAAGGAGCCGCTCGTGCTCCGACGTGCTCTGCACGAGTGGACAATACTCGACGTGCCAGCATGTCCTCCGTTCATCCTGAGCGGGCCGAAGGCTAAACGGGAGACTTTGCAACAGCTCGTTACGCCTCCTGAGCAACCTTATGAGGCTTGGCCGTCTTTTCATGGGCGGTCGGTTGGGCTCCACCGCCTCGACGTAGTTCCTGCGGTCTCGGGGGCAACGTGTTGCCGTAGACCGCCATAAACGCGACGATACTGAAGACAAAGGCGATCAGTCCTAAGCCCCTCACTACTGGTGCCATAAGGGTCAGGCCGAACAGGGACACTTGAAAATCACTCGCCATACTCGTTGCGATCAGGCCAACGCCCACGGCAAAGATGGACAGCGGAGCAAGATAAATACTTCGCATGATAACCGTACTCCTGTTCCAACTACGCTGAGTGAGATTTCGGCTTTGACAGCGAGGTCAGCAGTACGACCGCACCACCGCCGAGCCCCAGGAGACCGAACATCATGGCAAGGCCACGCGGAACCTGTTGGTCAGCGATCAAGTTCACTGCGTCTCCACTGCTTCCCAGGGTGGTGATCAGGGCGTAACCTCCAGCAAGCACCATCAAGATCGGCACTATCAACCCAGCTTTTTCTTTCATGGACAATCCCTCCTTAGACGTTGAGTTCGTTCATTGCGGGGATCCCTTTCGCCGTAGTTCCCCGTCACCGGCAACGTTGCCAATAATCACAGTGAGCACGCCCACGATGGCCACCAGGCCGCCCATGAGACGAAGGTCAGAGTTGGCTCCGTTCCAAGCGTCGACCTGTTCCCATCCCGAGAGGAACTCCAGGACGACGAAACCGCCACCACCAACGAACGCGCAGAAGCCTAACCAGCGTGCGAGTTGCATATGGCATCACTCTCGTATCGCGATTGGTCGTAATACGGGAGCAAAATCTAGTTTAGCGTAGGAAACGCGAGAAATCAACACTCTCCGCCGCGTGAGCGGCGAACAATGAGACAAATTGTCTCGAAGACATAATGGCTGTCACTTTTTGTCCGCGCATCAAAGCGCGTGCGCAATCGGCCCGCGTTGAATCTCTAGGTTTCCTGAATGAAACGGAAAAGGACCAACACAAACCACCCTTGGACAAAATCAGGGTGTACCAAGGAAAGCCCGACGCGCCTGAGCAGCGTGCGTTCGGTCTGAAGTCCTGAGCCCAGTCGAACGATCGAAGCATGAACTGCCTTCACTCGGACAATCTTACGTCACGTACGCAACCTACATCGGTCGTGGTCCTCCTGGTCGCCTTTTCCCTGCAGCTAGGTTGCGGTTATGTCTGCCGACCCCGGCCCCGGAATTGCACCGCACGATCTTGGTCGTATCTTTGCACTGTCTTTTACCTCCAAACATCTGGCCGAATGGCGTGGCTGAGGTTCGGTGATCAGCCAAGATCTCGTGCTGAGCCATCAGGGGCGGGTCGCGGTGGCAAAGGCTCGTAGCACGGGCGGTGGCTTCATGGGAGCCGTACCCATCGGGGAGAAACCCAGAGCTACTGCACAACTCGTGATGCATGCAGAGACGAGATGATCTATGGAACACAGTACGCACAGGCCCCGAGGGCATGTCTTCATTGTCGACGACGATCGAGAGATGGGCCTATTCTTGAGCGAAATTCTCCGCGAAGCCGGCTACACGGTCGAGAGCTACGAATCAGGGTGCGAGGCAGTAGCGGCTATCGACAAGACCCATCCTGACGTGTTGATTACCGATCTGATGATGAAGCAGATGCAAGGGATGGAGGTCTTACAAGAGGCCAAGCGTCGCGACGCTGACCTTGCGGTCGTGATGATTACGGCCTTTGGCACGGTCGAGACCGCCGTCGAGGCGATGCGACTGGGGGCGTTCTATTATCTGATGAAGCCCTTCGACAATAACGATTTGTTACTACTGGTTGAACGGGCACTGGAGGAGCGGCACCTACGCACGGAAGTGCAACGACTGCAGCGTGAGGTTGACGGCCACTATCACTTCGATCACATCATTGGCAAGAGTGCGGCTATGCAACATGTCTTTACCTTGATGAGTCGGGTGAAAGACAGCCAGGTGAGTGTGCTGCTGACCGGAGAAAGTGGTACCGGCAAGGACTTGATTGCCCGGACACTACACTATCAGAGCGCGCGCAAGCAGGCTCATTGTGTCGCGGTGAACTGTGCGGCGATTCCGGAGCACCTGTTAGAAAGCGAGTTGTTTGGCTATGTGAGCGGGGCATTTACTGACGCACGCCAGGACAAGCGCGGCTTGTTCATGGAAGCGCACGGTGGGACACTCCTACTCGATGAGGTAGGTGAACTGCCCCTTCTACTGCAAGCCAAACTGCTACGGGTGTTGGAAGAAAAGGAGGTGCGCCCTCTCGGTAGCACCAAAGGCGAGAAGATCGATGTACGAATCATCGCCGCCACCAACCGTAATCTGGAGAATGCCGTTGCCGCAGGCATTTTTCGCGAGGACTTCTATTATCGACTGAACGTTGTTGAGATCAATCTTCCGCCCTTGCGTGAACGCCCCGAAGATCTTCCATTGTTGATTCAACATTTCATGACACGGTCAAGTCATGCCGCGCAGGCCCGTCGCATTGCGCCTGACGCCTTACGGATTCTGCTCCACTATTCGTGGCCGGGCAATGTGCGGGAACTAGAAAACACGATTGAGCGAGCCTTGGTGCTCTGTCGGGCCGAAGAGATCAGCAAAGCCGACCTTCCCGAACGCCTCACAGGCAGTGTGTCACATGCGTTGGGTCTGCAGACCTCACTGCTGCGTCGCGCGTCGCTCGCCGACCTTGAGCGAGAATATATCCTGCTCGTCTCAGAAAGTGTTTTTTAATTCGTATTTTCCGTCGTCACCATCCGCAGCGTGCGCCGGATACTGGCCAAGTACACCATAGCGTCACTGGAAACGGTGGTATGTTCGAAGTCCCGACACAAGCGCCGCTAGCGCCCCAGCCAACCGAAGGACCGCTCCACCACCCAGCGGCGGGGCAACACGGTAAAGCCTTTGGCGTCTGCCGAACGGCGCACCACCTCCAAGCGC
>VGTJ01000181.1 GCA_016874775.1 Deltaproteobacteria bacterium | reverse complement strand
GAACTGGCCACCCTGAAGTTGAAACCACAGGCCTTTCATGGAGAGTGGAATTATTCCTTACTCCCTCGAGCTCACAGTTGTTAAAGTTATTTTTTCTAAAATCCTAAGGGTGACAGCGCGAGTGTACCAGTCTTTCATGGTCCGATTTGGAGGCTATAGGGGGGAAATGCCGAGAGTCTGTTGCAGGCGAGAGTCAATGCTTAACCGTGAACGCTTCTCCCTACAGTCTGAAGCCTCATGAAAATTGACGAGCAAAATCGGTCATGCAGCTTATCGCCCAGCTTGCCGCGGAAATCCCCCCGCGCTTTGCGCGGCCCCCGTTACAAAGGGGGGCTAGGGGGGATTTTATCAGCCGAGGATTCCCGAATCTGAATGTCAAAACTCATTAGCCTGAGACTACGCGCTTTCCGCCTTCTTGCCTAACGCTTCGTCAACCATATGCGCAGGCATTGGCGAGTAGTGGTCGAACTCCATTGTGTATGTCGCACGACCTTGCGTGAGAGAACGGATAACCGTGGCGTAGCCGAACATGGTTGAGAGCGGAACGTGTGCGGTGATTGTGCGAATACCGGTGCCGCGTTCGCCTAGTTCAGTGACTTTGCCGCGGCGGGATTGTAAATCTCCCATTGTGGTTCCCATGTATTCTTCAGGAACGACTACTTCGACTTTCATCATCGGTTCGAGCAATACCGGTTTGGCTTTCCGCACTGCTTCTTTGAAGCCGATCGAGCCAGCCAGATGGAAAGACATTTCTGAAGAGTCGACTTCGTGATAGGTGCCATCATAGAGTGTGACCGTTGCATTCAGCACCGGAAAGCCGAAGGCCACGCCGGTCTGCGCAGCTTCGCGAATGCCCTTTTCTACCGGATTGATATACTCCCGCGGGATCGAACCGCCTTTGATGGCGTTTTCAAAGACAATGCCTTTGTTGTCGTTCGGTTCGATTTTCAGGTAGACATGACCGTACTGGCCACGACCACCAGACTGACGGATATACTTCCCTTCAGCTTCTGCCGCGCGCGTGATGGTCTCCCGGTACGCGACTTGCGGAGCACCAGTACTGACGGCGACTTTGAACTCACGAACGAGACGATCGATGATGATTTCGAGATGTAGTTCTCCCATGCCTGAAATCAACGTTTGGCCGGTTTCTTCATTGGTGTTCACGACTAAGGTCGGATCTTCCGAAGAGAGACGTTGTAATGCCAGGCCGAGCTTTTCTGAATCCGTCTTTGTTTTCGGTTCAACTGCAAGAGAAATCACAGGCTGTTTGAAGGTGATCGCTTCCAGGATAACAGATTTATCACGGTCAGTGATGGTGTCACCAGTGGTGAAATTTTTCAATCCGATAACGGCAACAATATCGCCAGCAAAAGCGGCGTCGATGTCCTCTTTCTTGTTGGCGTGCATGCGGGCTAAGCGCCCAACTCGCTCGGTCTGGCGAGTGCGCGGATTGAAGACCGTATCGCCTGTTTTCAGCGTGCCACTATACAGACGCACGAACGTTAGCTGACCGGAGTAGGGGTCGTGCATCGTTTTGAAGGCAAGGGAAGCACGAATAGGGTCGCCGACTTGCCAGGTCTTCTCCCCGTCATCAGCCACAGTTCCGGTGATTGGCTTCACCGGGGGCGGTAAGTAGGTGACGATGGTGTCCAGGAGTGGTTGCACTCCTTTATTGCGCAAGGCTGTACCGCACACCACGGGGAACAAGGCCATATCATGGGTTTTCTTGCGAATTGCGCCAACAATCTCTTCTTCGGTCAGCGGCTCGCCACCGAGATACTTTTCGAGCAATGCATCGTCGACATCGGCGACCGCTTCGATCATCTGCTCGCGGTATTGTTGCACTTCGGCGATCATATCGGCAGGAATGTCTTCCTCGTGGAAACGCGCGCCGAGAGTTTCTTCCTCCCACACTACGGCTTTTTGACGGACAAGGTCGATGATGCCACGGAAGTGTTCTTCCGCACCTAGCGGCAGTTGTGTCACGAGGGGTTTGCCGCCGAGGCGGTTCTCGATCTGTTTGACGACGTTGTGGAAGTCCGCTCCAACGCGATCGAGTTTGTTGATAAAGACGATGCGTGGAACGCGGTATTTATCGGCTTGACGCCAGACGGTTTCTGATTGTGGCTCAACGCCACCGACACCACAGAACACAACCACCGCCCCATCAAGCACGCGTAAACTGCGTTCGACTTCAGTGGTGAAATCCACGTGGCCAGGAGTGTCAATAATGTTGATCTGGTGATTCTTCCACTCGCAAGTGATGGCCGCGGCAGTAATCGTAATACCGCGCTCTCGCTCTTGCGGCATCCAGTCGGTGACTGCCGTACCGTCATGCACCTCACCAATCTTATGTGACATGCCGGTGTAGTACAGCACCCGCTCACTGACGGTGGTCTTACCACTATCAACGTGGGCGACAATACCGATATTACGAATACGCTCCAAAGGTGTAGACATCTCTCTCTCCGTTTCTTCCTCAACGGGGGTTTTCGTCGCGAAGAATGTAAAATGAACAAAATGAACTGCTCAGTCGCGAGCAGGAGTGATCGATATGATCATGACTTTGTTGTGTGAGACTTTCACGTCATTATGATAGCGGAAAATTTTTCTCAGTCCAAGGGGCCTTCCTGGTGGGAGAACGGAATTTCCGCAATAGGAGCCTCCCAAGGCAAGGCTCCTGGCCTATGGGAAGTTGAGTAGCTTGTGACATCAATGTTACAGTAAGAACGCTTGTGGGGCAGTTCCGTGGAATGACGAACTGGGGAGAATTTCGGTGCAACTTCTTGCCTCGGCTGACGTTTTTCTATAGACATAGAACAAATCCTGTATGGGTATTGATTGTGACGTACTTCTTGCCAGTGGCCATCGTCTGCCCAACTTTTTGCAGTTTGTGTTCCCATTCATGAAATCACATCCTGTGGCGGTCACAGCGAAGGAAACGGACAGTTCGCCGGTGTAGCGGGAAGACGACGCGTATCTCGGAAAGAGGAACGCGGCTAATTTACACGTATTGCATATTATTTATGTCAGAGATTATCTCCGTTCGTGGGCAAGAAGAGGTGCGGCTTCCGCAGAGTGCGGGACATGCCAACATGACGCCAGTGATGACGAAAGGTAAGTTTTTCTTCGTCGGTGAAGAAAAGTTTTTCGTCAAGGGTGTAACCTACGGCACATTTAAGCCAGCATCACACGGATCACCGTTTCCTGAACGCGAAGTGATTGAACGAGACTTTACGCTCATGCGTGAACTCGGGGCCAATACCTTCCGAACGTTTACCGTCCCGCCGCGCTGGCTCCTAGACCTGGCGGGAGAGTACGGACTGCGGGCGATCATTGGGATCCCTTGGACTGAGCATGTGGCCTTCCTCGATTCACCCCGAGTGATGAGTGATGTTCGTCGAATGATTGCCGACGGTGCAAAAACGTGCCAGGGGCATGCTGCCGTGCTCGCGTGCCTCGTCGGGAACGAGATTCCGCCGGATATTGCTCGTTGGCATGGTCCAGAAAAAGTCCGTGCTTTTCTCGGCGAACTTGTGGACGTCGTCAAATCGAATGATCCCACTCGGCTTGTGAGCTATGCCAATTTTCCGTCCACGGAATACCTCGATTTTGAGGAAATGGACTTTGTTTCCTTTAACGTCTACCTGCACCGTGAACCGGCATTTCGCAGCTACATTTCGCATCTGCACAACCTGGCAGTCGATAAGCCGCTCATTCTGACTGAATTTGGTATCGACTCGATTCGTGAAGGGAAGGAATTCCAAGCCGAGACGCTCGGGTGGCAGGTGCGCGCGGGATTCGAAATGGGGTTGGCTGGGACGGTCGTCTTCGCCTGGACAGATGATTGGTATGCACTCAATGCCGAAGGCGGGTTTCAGGTTGATGATTGGGCATTTGGTCTTGTCGATCGTGAGCGGCAGAAGAAGCCCTCCTTCTACTCGGTACAGCAGTCGTATGCTGCTCCGCTCCCACCAGCACTTCCCAAGAATCCGAAAGTCTCCGTGGTTGTCTGTGCGTACAACGCCGAGCGGACCATGGAGCCGTGTTTGGTCTCGTTGGAAAAGCTCAATTATCCCAACTACGAAGTTATCGTCGTCAATGATGGTTCGAATGATCGTACCCGCGAGATCAGCGAAAAATTCAGCTACATCCGCTTGATCAACCAAGAGAATAAAGGCCTGAGTGCAGCTCGCAATGTCGGTATTGCCGCGGCAACCGGTGAGATTGTCGCGTTTACTGATTCCGATTGTGTTGCTGATCCTGACTGGCTGAACTATCTGGTCACAACCTACGTGCGTTCAGGACGTGCGGCAGTTGGTGGCCCGAACTTTCCTCCACCAGAGGATACGTTAGTGCCGTCTGCGGTTGCTGTATCACCAGGTGGGCCAACGCATGTGCTGCTTAATGATGAAGTTGCTGAGCATATCCCTGGCTGTAATATGGCGTTCCGCAAGAGTGCATTGGAGGAGATTAGTGGATTCGATCCGGTGTTTCGCGCTGCGGGTGACGACGTCGATTTGTGTTGGCGTCTGCAAAACCAGGGCTATCAGATCGGCTTCAGTCCAGCTGCCGTGGTGTGGCACTTCCGTCGCAATACCGTCAACGCCTACCTGAATCAGCAGCGTGGCTACGGCAAAGCTGAAGCGCAGTTGTACTTTAAGCATCCTTATCGCTTTAATCTGCTTGGTCAGTCGCGCTGGCTAGGTCGTATTTATGGGGATCTCTCGTCGTTCTTTATGTCGCGACGGCCAGTGATTTACTCTGGTACCTTCGGCAGAGGACTCTTTCAGACCGTATACGAACCACCATCGTCGCTGGTGGCGTTTTTGCCGATGACGCTGGAATGGAACATTGTCGCCATTGCCCTATTCCTTGCCGCTCTCTTCCTTGGCGGATTTATGTGGTTTGGCGTCATTCCTCTGCTCATCTCTCTCAGTTGGTGTCTTGGGAGTGGAGCACGTGCGCGCATCGACGAACGGTTCGAGTCGTGGCGGGCACGTTTGTTGGTCGCCACGCTTGCCTATCTTGGCCCTTTAGTGCGTGGCATTGAACGGTACAAATGGCGTGTCCGTGGACTAACGGATGTGGAACCGATTCACTTCGACGAAGTCGGACAAACACCGGAAGTTTCTTGGCCTGATCGTGCCGTGCGGATTTCCTATTGGAACGAAAAAAGCTTAGAAAAGGAAAATCTTCTCCATGCGCTGATGGAATTCTTGCTGCCGCGGAAATACTGGATTGCTATCGACCAAGGTTGGAGCGACTGGGATCTGGAGATCTCACGAGGACTGTGGTCGAAGGCTGAGGTCAAAGTCGGCACCGAGAATCACGGTGGCGAGAAGCGGCTATTACGGGTGCGTTGTGGACTTCGCGTGTCGCAATTGGCGAAGATTGTTCTCTTAGGATATTTGCTTCTCGGTGGGCTGGGCGTGATTTTTTCCGTGGAAGAATTGGTCGTAGCGGCAGCGATTGTTGGTGTGATCAATCTCTCAGTGATTGTCTATCAAAATGTCCGCCTCGGTCGCGTTATGTATCATGCGGTAGAAATCGCTGCGCAGCGCATCGGACTTTTCCCTGCCTCGGTCAGTGGAAGAGGATAACGTTATGGCTGTACCGCTGCGCCGACACATCTTGGCCGCGCTCCGGCCCTATCGTGGGCTGTTCCTCTTTTCTCTGGCGCAAGTCGTGTTGATTGGTGGAGCGGAACTCCTCAAACCGTGGCCGCTGAAAATCATCATTGACAATGTTGTTGGTCGAAAACCGATCACCTGGACTCCGTTTGCGTCGTGGACTCCTGAACAATTGCTGATGGGGGCCTGCTTGACAATGGTGGGAATCTACGTGGTGCTCGGACTGCTGAACCTGGTCAACAATCATACGACCATTCGTATCGGGCAGAGCATGGTCAACGATCTCCGCGGCGCACTATATAACCACTTGCAACGGCTTTCACTCGCGTTTCACAACCGCCGCCAGGTGGGAGACCTCCTCTACCGTGTGACTGCCGATACCTATTCGATCCAAACTCTGACGATGAATGGCGTCTTTCCTATCGTGACCTCGGTCGTACTCCTGTTGGGAATGACGATTGTGATGGTGCAGATCGATTGGGTGTTGACGTTACTCGCTCTTGGTGTGTGCCCGCTCCTGTACGTGACAATCACTGCGATGAGTACGCGGATTAATCACGCTGCTTTGACGGCGCACGAACGCGAGAGTGCCATCTATTCGCTGGTGCAGCGTGGGATTGCAGCGATTCGGGTGGTGCAGGCCTTTACCAAGGAAGAAGAAGAGCACCGCCGTTTCATGGCTGCCAGCAAAGACAGCCTGGTTGCCAGTTTGCGCCTCTATGATCTTCAGTCCATCTATTCGGCTGTGGTCAATGCGGTGATCGCCATCGGTACGGCGTTGGTCGTGTGGATCGGTGCGCGTCACGTGATGGATGGAACCCTGACAGTTGGCGACCTCGTCGTCTTTACTGCCTACCTGGCTTCCCTGTATGGACCAATCAATACCATTAGCCAAACTCTCGGTTTGATAGAAGGTGGCAAGGCGGGATTCCAGCGAGTCCATGAGATTCTGGCAGTGGAGCGCGATCTGCAGGATGGTCAGCGGACGATTGGGAAAGGCGAGGTCCGAGGAGCTATCGAGTACGATAACGTCTCTTTTGGGTATGACGCTGATCAACCTGTGTTACGGAACGTAAGCGTGCGCGTCGCTCCCGGCCAGACTGTTGCGATTGTCGGACCTAGCGGTGCGGGAAAATCGACCTTAGTGAGCTTACTCCCGCGCTTCTATGACCCACAAGGTGGCCGTGTCCTGATTGATGGCATCGATGTTCGGGGCCTGACGTTAGCCTCGTTGCGTCAGCAGATTGCGATGGTGTTACAACCGCCGCTGGTTTTCCCTCTCTCAGTGCGTGAGAACATAGAGTATGGGCGGCCAGGAGCGTCCTTTGCCGAGATTGAACGAGCCGCTCAACTGGCACGGATTCACGATAAGATCATGAAACTACCCGACGGGTATGACACCATTATTGGTGAGCAAGGTGCGACCTTATCCGAGGGCGAGCGGCAGCGCATGACGATTGCTCGCGCTATTCTGCGCAACGCGCCGATTCTCATCCTCGATGAGCCGACCTCGTCGGTGGATGCGGAAACCGAAGCCCTCATCATGCAAGGATTTGAGGAATTGATGAAGGGACGAACCACGTTCATCATTGCCCACCGACTCTCGACGGTACGGAATGCGGATATGATTCTCGTCGTACGTGGCGGGCAAATCATCGAGCAAGGAACGTTTAGTGACCTCATGCGTAAACAGGGAGCCTTTTTTGCACTGTATCGCACGCAGTTCAGTGAACAGGAACAGGAGGATCCACAACATGCCGTCTCGTAAAACGATTGTGGTGTTGCATCTTGCCGGGCAATACCCGATGGCAGGAGTTGTCTGGCAAGCCTTGCAATATCTCGTCGGCCTCCGGCAGCTTGGCCATGATGTCTTTTATGTTGAGGATTCAGGTGCGCCGCCATATGATCCACGAGTGAAGAGTGTGGTATCGGATGCGACCTACAATGTAACGTGCTTGCAGCAGGCGTTGGAGAAATTCGGCTTTGCTGGCCGCTGGGCCTATTGGGACTCGTTCAAGGATTGTTACTATGGTCTCTCTCAGTTGCAGTTGCAATCGCTCTACGAGAGGACAGATGTGATTCTGAACCTGTGTGGTGCGTCCTGGTCCCCGGCCGAGCGGAAACGTAGTGGCAAAACGATCTATGTCGAAACTGACCCGATCTTTGAGCAGATCCGCAGTGCCCAAGGGGTACCCGAAGCGCTTGCGTTGTTGGCTGCGCACGACGAGTGCTTTACCTATGGCGAAAACTTAGGTGAACCAGATTGTCCCATCCCTCCTGTTGGTGCGAACTGGAAAAAGACACGCCCGCCAGTGGTGTTAGATTTGTGGACAGAGCATGTCGATCCGAGCTGTCGGTTTTTTACCACGGTTGCGACGTGGCACAATCGCGGGAAAGATATCACCTTCCAGGGGAAGACCTATTATTGGTCGAAGCATGTCAATTTTCACAAATTTCTTGATCTACCACGCCATACCTCCCAGCCGTTTGAATTGGCGGTGGAAACGAGCGAGCCAGCCGTACGTGAGCAATTGTCCTCGTTAGGATGGCACCTGGCAGAAGCATCGGAGCGGTCGGCGACCGTTGAAGGCTACAGAGACTACATTTACTCCTCGCGCGGTGAATTTACCGTGGCCAAGGACATTTATGTTCGGCCTCGTAGTGGCTGGTTCAGTGATCGCAGTGTGTGTTACCTCGCGGCGGGAAAACCAGTAGTGACACAAGAGACCGGGTTCAGTAAATTTATCCCCGCTGGTGAGGGGGTGTTTGCGTTCTCGAACATGGAGGAGGCGGTGTCTGCATTAGAGCGAATAAACGCAGACTACGTCCATCACGCACGCGCTGCTCGTCGCGTCGCCCAAGAGTTTTTTGCCGCAGATAAAGTGCTACGCAAACTGTTACAAGATGCCGGGATCGCATGAGGCAACGGTACTCAAAGGCCACTATGGCCCCGGGGAGCGCCACCTTCGTAAGGTCTAATCCACAAGTGCAAAGCTGGAATTGACTATGCCTGCTCGTGACACGATCATTGTTCTCGGGCTTCTCGGCCAGTTCCCTATGGCTGGCATCGCCTGGCAGCTGCTTCACCATCTTGTTGGGCTGCAGCGCCTTGGTTTTGCGGTCTACTACATTGAAGACACTGGCACACCTCCGTACGATCCGCGAGTCAAGAGCGTCGTTGACCACTGCACCTACGGTACTCACTTCATTGCCAACACTCTGCGACGGATTGGATTGGAGGAAGCCTGGGCATATCACGACGTGTTGACCGGCCAGTGGTATGGGCTGACAGAAGCCCGCGTCCGCGAGGTATTCGCCCAAGCAGTATGTACAATCAACCTGTGTGGGGCGAGCAGTCCGCATGCTCTCACATTCCGTCCGACTGGCAAACTGGTGTATCTTGAGACCGATCCGGTGTTATATCAGGTGCGGTTTTCTGAAGGGGACGCCAAAGCCATTCAGTTACTGACCGGTCATGATGCGCATGTCACTTATGGTGAAAACCTGGGGGAAGCGCATTGCCCGATTCCTCTGCCCAACTATGCCTGGCGAAAAACCCGTCCCCCCGTCGTTCTTGATCTGTGGCCGGTGCAAGAGAACAGCGACTGTCCACGCTTTACGACGATTGCGACGTGGCATAACCGTGGCCGCGATCTGCATTTTCGTGGAGAGACCTATCGGTGGTCGAAACATGTGAATTTCCTCGCGCTTGCTGACCTGCCGTCACGCACCGCGCAGCCGCTTGAGCTTGCCGTCGAGATCGATAACGCTGAAGAACTTGCTGCATTACAACGGTACGGATGGCTCCTGACCAATCCTCTTGCCGTGTCGCATGATCTCGATGCGTACCATCACTACGTGGATACTGCACGGGGAGAGTTCACGGTGTCGAAAGACGTGGTCGTACGAACCGATAGTGGCTGGTTTAGTGACCGGAGTGTCTGTTTTCTCGCCGCAGGAAAACCGGTAGTGACACAGGAAACCGGCTTTAGCAAGTATGTTCCAACCGGCCAGGGATTGTTCGCGTTCTCAACCCCGGACGAGATCCTTGCTGCGTTTGAGACAATTAACCACGACTATGCCCGGCATGCCCGAGCCGCGCGCGAGATCGCGCGCGAGTATTTTGCCGCCGAAAAACTTTTGCGTAAAATGCTAGATGACGTTGGGGTGTAACGAAAGACATACATGACGCGCTATCTCATTATCAATGCCGACGACTTTGGTTATGCACAAGGGGTGAATCGTGGTATCGTTGCTGCTTATGAACACGGAGTCGTGTTGAGTACCAGTCTCATGGTCGATATGCCAATGGCGGAGGAGGCGGCCCACCTCGCCCGGCGGCATACAGGCCTGGGCGTCGGGTTGCACTTTACTGCGACGAACCAGGCTGGCCCGTTATTTGATCTCAGTGATATTACGATGGTCACTAAAGAACTGCAGCGGCAGTATCGACGCTGCTGTGACCTGTTCGGACGACCACCAACGCATCTCGACTCGCACCATCACGTGCATCTGCGTCAAGAGCTGAAGCCGTTCTTTATCGACTGGGCTGGTGAGAGGAGCTTACATCTCCGAGATACTGGCGGTGCGCGCTACAATGGGGCGTTCTATGGTCAGTGGTATGATGCGGAATGGAATTTCCATTTTGCGCCAGACTTCATCAGTATCGAAAACTTAGAGAAGATTTTGCGGAAGCTACCAGACGGGGTTACGGAACTGGCGTGCCACCCAGCATACCTGACGGGAGACCTTGATAGTTCATATGCCACTGAGCGTGAGATTGAACTCGCTACTTTGCTCAATCCGCGAGTTGGCGAACTTGTGAGTGAACTCGACATTACCTTAGGCAATTTTGCTACCCTGCCGCGACGCTAATGGGGGAATGATGTATCTTCCCGATCGTCTCCGTGCACTCTGGCATGGAGTTGAGGCCGGTCGTTCTGCAGCGCACAACGCGCAAACGGAACAGGAACGATTGCTCGGTGACTACCAAACGCAGTGGACAGCAGCGTTACTGCAGCCCAACGAGGCGGATTTGCGCACGAGCCTCGTACGGGAAGTTGCAAGGTATTACGGCATTGCCGATCTCGCTGAAGTCGAGCGCCGTTGTACAAGTGCGGTCGGGGATATGCGGAATGAATGGCACGAGCGCATTGATCCGCAGCAGCGGGCAAGTATCGAGAGTTTCTGCGACAGTGCAACCTACATCTATGATCTGATGGGTTGGCACTCGCTCCAAGGTGATAACGGCCCACTTGCGTATGTGCTTGGATTAGAGATCGCGCAGGCGCGCGGTGTGCGACAGTGCCTCGATTTTGGTTCAGGCGTTGGCTCAGGAGCCTTGTTGTTTGATCATGCCGGAATTGACGTGTCACTCGCGGATATATCGACGACGATGTTGGACTTTGCGCGCTGGCGGTTTGCGCAACCACAACGTCCGGCAACCTGCTACAACCTGCACCAAAGCGCGCTTCCGAGTGGGCACTTTGATATGATCCTGGCGATGGATGTGTTCGAGCATCTTGTCGATCCCGCCGCAACTGTCGAGGAGCTGCACCGCGCGTTACGTCCTGGGGGACTGCTATTTGCGCGCATTCAAGTTGAGGATGCCGGGGAGCATCCTCAACACATTGTCCGTGACTTCGAACCGACGTTTGCGCGTATGCGGGAAATCGGCCTCAATGAAGTGTGGCGTGATACGTGGGTGTGGGGTCACCAGTTGTTTGAGAAGCGCGTTGGATAAGTACGCCCCTCTTGTGACATTTCAATGCACGACATCTCGCGGCGCCAGGCGAGCCAGAATCTCTTGCGACAATCGCTCTGTAGTATCGGCTTTCACAAGCAGTCGATTCCAGACTTCTTCTTGGCGCGCGCGCTGCTGCTGCCAGAGTTCTTCTTGGCGCGCTCGCTGCTGGGCCATCTCCCGCAGGATGTTGCTCATCTCCCGTAGGATGTTGTTCATCGACCGTTGCATGAACGCAAAGCCGAACATGGTCACGGCGATGGTGACGGTGAACATAATGAAGGTCCATATACTAACAGGACTTACGCTTGAGGACCACAAGTATCATTTTAGGGATATGATTACCAAGAAGCAGTACGTCGAATATTTGGTGAGCACGCCGAAGAATTGCACCTGTACGTATCTGGCCGAGCATTTGGAAGA